>NZ_VWWC01000213.1:0-10246 GCF_011753175.1 Burkholderia sp. Cy-637
TGGCGGCGCTGGCCGCGCGCGGCGTCGCGCTGCGCACCGATCTCGACCTGCTCGACACGATCTGGCCCGAGCGGCCGGCGCTGCCGGTCGAGCCGGTGTTCGAGCACGTCGCGCCGCACGCGCAGACGCGCCGCGCCGACAAGCTCGCGCAGATCCGCGAGGCGATGCGCGCCTATCGCGCCAGCGCGCATCTGATCTCGACGCTCGACGACATCGCCTGGCTGTTCAACCTGCGCGGCGCCGACGTCAGCTACAACCCGGTGTTCATCGCGCATGCGCTGATCACGCCCGAGCGCGCCACGCTGTTCGTGATCGACGGCAAGCTCGATGCCGCGCTGCAGGCGGCGCTGGCCGCCGACGGCGTCGAGGTGCGCCCCTACGAGGCGGCCCTGGACGCGCTCGCGGCGCTGCCGGCCGATGCCGCGCTGCTGATCGATCCGCGCCGCGTGACCTTCGGCACGCTGCAGGCGGTGCCCAAGGCGGTGCGCCTGGTGGAGGCGGTCAATCCCTCGACCTTCGCCAAGTCGCGCAAGACGCCGGCCGAGATCGAGCACGTGCGCGCGACCATGGCCCAGGACGGCGCCGCGCTGGCCGAATTCTTCGCCTGGTTCGAGGCCGCGCTCGGCCACGAGACCATTACCGAGCTCAGCATCGACGAGCAGCTCACCGCCGCGCGCGCGCGCCGGCCGGGCTTCGTCTCGCCGAGCTTCGCCACCATCGCCGGCTTCAACGCCAATGGCGCGATGCCGCATTACCGCGCCACCCCGGAAGCGCACCAGACCATCGAGGGCGACGGGCTGCTGCTGATCGACTCGGGCGGCCAGTTCGTCGGCGGCACCACCGACATCACGCGGGTGGTGCCGGTCGGCACGCCGACCGAGGCGCAGCGCCACGATTTCACGATCGTGCTGAAGGCGATGATCGCGCTGTCGCGCGCGAAATTCCCGCGCGGCATCCGTTCGCCGATGCTCGATGCGATCGCACGCGCGCCGATGTGGGCGGCCGGGCTCGACTACGGGCACGGCACCGGCCACGGCGTCGGCTACTTCCTGAACGTGCACGAGGGCCCGCAGGTGATCGCCCACTACGCGGCGGCCGATCCGCATACCGCGATGGAGGAGGGCATGATCACCTCGAACGAGCCCGGCGTGTATCGCCCGGGGCAGTGGGGCGTGCGCATCGAGAACCTGGTGGTGAATCGCGCGGCGGCGCAGACGCCGTTCGGCGATTTCCTCGAGTTCGAGACCCTGACGCTGTGCCCGATCGATACGCGCTGCGTGCAGCTCGAGCTGCTCGACGCGGGCGAGCGAGCCTGGCTCAACGACTATCACGCCACGGTGCGCGAGCGGGTCGCTCCGCTGGTGACGGGCGCGGCGCTGGCCTGGCTCGAGACGCGCACGCAGCCGATCTGAGAGGCCGCGGGCGCCGGGCCGGCCCGGTGCCCGCGAGGCAGAAACAGGAGAAAGCGGGCATGACCATCAAGGCGGTGGTATTCGATTTCGGCGGCGTGCTGATCGACTGGAATCCCGATTACCTGTACCGGCAGCTGATTCCCGATCCGGCCGAGCGGCGGCGCTTCCTCACCGAGGTCTGCGGGATGGACTGGGTGGTGCGGCAGGATGCCGGCCAGTCGCTCGAGGCGGGCACGGCCGAGAAGCTCGCCGCGTTTCCCGAGCACGAGGCGCTGATCCGCGCCTTCTACGCGCGCTGGTCCGAGATGATCGCCGGTACCTTCGAGCCGGGCGTCGCGCTGGTCGAGCGGCTGCACGAGGCGGGCATGCCGCTCTACGGGCTGACCAACTGGTCGGCCGAGACCTTCCCCCATGCCTGGGAGCGCTACGCCGTGCTGCGGCGTTTTCGCGACATCGTGGTATCGGGCCGGGTGCGGCTGGCCAAGCCCGATCCGGCGATCTACCGCGAGATGGCCGCTCGCATCGAGGCCAGCCAGCCCGGCATCGCGCCGGCGGAGCTTGTCTTCATCGACGACAACCCGCACAACGCGGCGGCCGCCGCCGAGCTCGGCTGGCACGGCATCCATCACACCGATTTCGAGCGCACGCGGGCGCGCCTGCGCGAGCTCGGCGTGGCGGCCTGAGCGGCGCACGTTCCCTTTTGCCGGCGTGACATGAAAAAACGGGCGAACCCGCGAGGGCTCGCCCGTTTCGTTCGTCATCGGCCAGGGGCCGCGGCGCTCAGCGGCTGATCGGCTTGAAGCGGATCCGCTTCGGCTTGGCCGCTTCCTCGCCCAGGCGCGCACGCTTGTCGGCTTCGTATTCCTGGTAGTTGCCGTCGAAGAACACCACCTGCGAATCGCCCTCGAAGGCCAGAATGTGGGTGGCGATCCGGTCCAGGAACCAGCGATCGTGCGAGATCACCATCACCGAGCCGGCGAACTCCAGCAGCGCGTCTTCCAGCGCGCGCAGCGTTTCCACGTCGAGGTCGTTCGAGGGTTCGTCCAGCAGCAGCACGTTGCCGCCCGCGATCAGCGTCTTGGCCAGGTGCAGCCGGCCGCGCTCGCCGCCCGACAGGTTGCCGACGATCTTCTGCTGGTCGCCGCCCTTGAAGTTGAAGCGGCCGATATAGGCGCGCGACGGCGTTTCGTACTTGCCGACCGTCAGCACGTCGGCGCCGCCCGAGATCTCCTCGAACACCGTCTTGTCGCTGGCCAACGCGTCGCGGCTCTGGTCGACATAGGCCAGCTTGACGGTCGGGCCGTGCACGATCTCGCCCGAATCCGGCTGCTCCTTGCCGGTCAGCATGCGGAACAGGGTCGACTTGCCGGCGCCGTTCGGGCCGATGATGCCGACGATCGCGCCGGCCGGGATCTTGAAGCTGAGATCGTCGATCAGCAGGCGATCGCCATAGGCCTTGCTGACGTTCTTGAACTCGATCACCTCGTTGCCCAGGCGCTCGCCGGCCGGGATGAAGATTTCCTGCGTCTCGTTGCGCTTCTGGTATTCCTGGCTGCTCAGTTCCTCGAAGCGGGCGATACGCGCCTTCGACTTGGCCTGGCGGCCCTTCGGGTTCTGGCGCACCCACTCCAGTTCCTTCTTGATCGCCTTCTGGCGCGCCGATTCGGTGGCCTCTTCCTGCTTCAGGCGGTCTTCCTTCTGGTCCAGCCAGCTCGAGTAGTTGCCCTTCCAGGGGATGCCGTGGCCGCGGTCGAGTTCGAGGATCCATTCGGCCGCGTTGTCGAGGAAGTAGCGATCGTGGGTGACCGCCACCACCGTGCCGGGGAAGCGCGTCAGGAACTGCTCGAGCCACTCGACCGATTCCGCGTCGAGGTGGTTGGTCGGCTCGTCGAGCAGCAGCATGTCGGGCTTTTCCAGCAGCAGCTTGCACAGCGCCACGCGGCGCTTCTCGCCGCCCGACAGGTGCTCGATCTTCGCGTCCCAGGCCGGCAGGCGCAGCGCGTCGGCCGCGATCTCGATCTGCTGCTCGGGGCTGCCGCCGTCGGAGGCGGCCAGGATCGCCTCGTACTTGGCCTGCTCGGCGGCCAGCGCGTCGAAGTCGGCGTCCGGCTCGGCATAGGCGGCGTAGATCTCGTCGAGTTTCTTCTGCGCGCTGAACACGTCGCCGAGCCCTTCCTCGACCGCCTCGCGCACCGTCTTGCTCGGGTCGAGCTGCGGTTCCTGCGGCAGGTAGCCGATGTTCAGGTTCGGCATCGGCGTGGCTTCGCCCTCGATGTCCTTGTCGACGCCCGCCATGATGCGGATCAGGGTCGACTTGCCCGAGCCGTTCAGGCCCAGCAGGCCGATCTTCGCGCCGGGGAAGAACGACAGCGAGATGTCTTTGAGAATCTGGCGCTTGGGCGGCACGATCTTGCCGACCCGGTTCATGGTGAATACGTATTGGGCCATCTGCGTCGTTGAAACTCGTGAAGGTTGGGGCCGCCGCCGGCCGCGTGGGGCGGCAGAACGGGCGACGGAGGGTCCGCTGCGGACAGGGGCGCCGCGCGCGAGGCCGCGGCGCTGCCGCGCGCATGCGCGGCGAGACCGCGTATTGTACTGCGCGGCGCGCGGGGGCCGCGAGCGCTGGCGAAGGCGGCGGAGGTCGCGGGGCGCTTACGGCGGTGGGCGCCGCGAAGGCCGTGAAGGTGGACGGCGGCGACGGCAGGAAGGCGGTAAAGCCGGTGAACAGGGCGAAGGAGGCCGGCGCCAGGCGACGACGGTGCCCCGCTTGCCGGGCAGGCGGCGCGCGGCGCTATCATCGACGGCGGGCGGCACCCGCGATGCCGCCGCGCGGCATCCCCTGGCTGGAGGCGCCATGACCTACGACGAACTGAGCCGGATCGCGCTCGCCTGGGCCGCGGTCGAGGCGGGCAGCTCCTACGGCACGCCCGCGCTGAAGGTGCGCGGCCATCTGCTCGCGCGGCTGCGCGAGGACGGCGACACGCTGGTGGTGAGCGGCGTGGGTCCGGACCAGCGCGCCCACCTGATCGAGAGCGAGCCCGACATCTATTACGTTACCGATCATTACCTGGGCTGGCCGGCCGTGCTGGTGAGGCTCTCGCGTGCCGATCCGGTGGAGCTCGCCGCGCTGCTGCGCCAGCGCTGGCGCGAGATCGCGCCGAAACGCGAGGTCGCCGCGTTCGACGCCAGCCACGACTGAGTCGAGCGGCCAGGACAGTCGCCGCAGCGTGGCTGCGGCAAATTGGCCCCATCGATCGGCCGCAATTGGCTCTCATTCGATTCGCCTGCGCCTGCTTACACTTTCGTAATTCCGAACGCCGCCCTTGCAGGGCGCGCACCGGCAACCGGGCCGCCAGCGGCTCGCTTCGCCAGCCGGGCGTGCATCGCAGGCCCTCCCTTCCAGCATGACCGAGCGCCATCTCCGCGCGGCCAAGGCGTGGCGGGCGGGCTCGCGCCTTGCGCGGGCGTTCGGCTCCGGGTCGTCGCGACCCCATCGAATCCAGGAGGAGACATGGCAGCAGAAAACGGTTCGGGCCTCGGCACCGGCCTCAAGCAGCGGCACGTGACGATGATGTCGATTGCCGGCGTGATCGGCGCGGGCCTGTTCGTCGGCTCGGGGCACGCGATCGCCGAAGCCGGGCCGGGCGCGCTGATCGCCTACGCGATCGCCGGCGCGCTGGTGGTGCTGGTGATGCGCATGCTCGGCGAGATGGCGATCGCCCAGCCCGACAGCGGTTCGTTCTCGACCTATGCCGATCGCGCCATCGGCCACTGGGCCGGTTTCTCTATCGGCTGGCTGTACTGGTGGTTCTGGGTGCTGGTGATCCCGATCGAGGCGACCGCCGCGGCCACCATCCTCAACGCCTGGTTCCCCGGCGTGGCGACCTGGATCTTCGCGCTCGGCATCACCTCGGTGCTGACCGTGACCAACCTGTTCTCGGTCAAGAACTACGGCGAGTTCGAATTCTGGTTCGCGCTGGTCAAGGTGATCGCGATCCTGGTGTTCCTCGCCATCGGCGGCGCGGCGATCCTCGGCCTGCTGCCGGGCTCGCAGGTTTCCGGCGTCTCGCGGCTGGTCGATCTCGGCGGCTTCGTGCCGAACGGGCTGGGCGCGGTGCTGGCGGCGATGCTGACCACCATGTTCTCCTTCCTCGGCACCGAGATCGTCACGATCGCCGCGGCCGAGGCCGACAATCCGCGCCAGCAGATCGTGCGCGCCACCAACTCGGTGATCTGGCGTATCTCGCTGTTCTATCTGGGCTCGATCTTCGTGGTGGCGGCCCTGGTGCCCTGGAACGATCCCCTGCTGGCCTCGCACGGCTCCTACCAGCGCGCCATGGAGCTGATCGGGATCCCGCACGCGAAGGCGGTGGTCGACGTGATCGTGCTGGTATCGGTGGCCAGCTGCCTCAATTCGGCGCTCTACACCGCCTCGCGCATGCTGTTCTCGCTGGCCACGCGCGGCGACGCGCCGGCCGCGCTGCGCCGCACCGACCGCAGCGGCACGCCGCGCGCCGCGGTGCTGGCCTCCACCGCGTTCGGCTTCCTGACCGTGATCGCCAACTACGTGATGCCCGAGCAGGTATTCGGCTTCCTGCTGGCCACCTCGGGCGCGATCGCGCTGCTGGTCTACCTGGTGATCGCGATCTCGCAGCTGCGCATGCGCCGCATGCTCGACGCCGAGGGCACCGCGCTGGCCCTGCGCATGTGGATCTTCCCCTGGCTGACCTGGGCGGTGATCCTGTTCATCGTCGCGGTGCTGGCGGTGATGCTGTCCCAGCCGGCGCACCGCCTGGAGGTGGGCGCGACCGCCGTGCTGGCGCTCGGGGTGGTGGTCGCGTCCTGGCTGAACCGCCGTGCGCGCGCCGCGGCGCGCCCGGCCGGCGGCGCCAGGATGGCGCCCGGCCCACGCTGAGCGGCGCTCCCCGCCCGAACCCGCCCAAATCAGCCCGCGCGAGCGGGCTTTTTTCATGGCGCCGGGCGGCGCGGCGGCGAAAAATCGTGTATTTTCCGGCACTTCCGGATCATCGACTTGCCAGTTTCGGCCGGCTTGCCGACAATTGACGCCCGTCGACGGCCCGGCCGCCGACACGCCGGGCGTCGAGGAAACGCCAGCCCGCGCAGGCTACACCCACGGGGAGAAGCACTCTGAACGCCCACGACTATTCCATCACCTTTGCCGTCTACAACCAGGTCGACTACACGCGTCAGTGCATCGACAGCATGATCGCCCACGGCACGCCGCTCGATCGCGTGGTGGTGGTCGACAACGCCTCGACCGACGAGACCCGCGCCTACCTGGAGGCGCTGCCGCTCGGCGGCCGGATCCTGAACCGCGACAATCTCGGCTGCGGCACGGCATGGAACCAGGGCGCGCTGCACCAGCAGGCCGAGTGGACCGTGGTGATGAACAACGACGTGCTGGTCTCGGCGAACTGGATCGAGAACCTGATCGGCACGGCGATCCGGCACGGCCTGAAGGTGGCCTCGCCGGCCCTGCTCGAGGGCGCGCTGGACTACGACTTCCAGGGGCTCGCGCCGCAATGGAGCGAAACGATGCGCGAGGTGCGGCGCGACGGGATCTGCCACGCGGTCTGCCTGGTGGTGCATCGCAGCGTCTGGATGGAGGTCGGCTACTTTCGCGCCGCGCCGGCCCTGCTCGGCTACGAGGACACGCTGTTCTTCGCCGAGCTGGCGCGCGCCAATATCGCCTCGGCGATCGTCGGCGCCTCCTGGCTCCATCATTACGGCTCGATCACGCAATCGGCGATGAAGCGCGAGCGCGGCCTGTCCGGCAAGCAGGGCCTGGGCATGCGTCGCAACTACCGGCTGCTCAACCAGAGCTGGCTGTCGCGCAAGCTCGATAAAATGCAGCGTGTGCGCCGCCTGCGCGACTGGCGCGACGGCGAACTGGCCCGGCACGGCATGACCGTGCACGGCGTGCGCAAGCAGTCCGAGTTCGAGTGGCTCTGAGCCGCCTGCACCGGCCCGCGAGGGTTCCGCGACGCGGCACCCGAGCGCCTTGCACGTGTTCCTTCCCTTCTTTTGCTCCGGCAGCCGTTGCCACCGATGAATCCGTCCCGTCCGAAGATCTACGACTGTTTCTGCTATTTCAACGAGGACATGCTGCTCGAGCTGCGGCTCGAGACCTTGTGGGACCACGTCGACTATTTCGTGATCGCCGAGTCGCGCTACACGCAGGTCGGTGATGAAAAGCCGCTGAATTTCGACAGCGAGCGCTTCGCGCGCTTTCGCGACAAGATCCGCTATCTCGCGATCGACCACCTGCCGCCGGGCGAGCCCGACATGTGGAAGAACGAGAACTACCAGCGCAGCTACCTGATCCACGGCCTGCACGACGCGGCGCCCGACGACCTGGTCGTGGTGTCCGACCTCGACGAGATCCCGCGCCCGGAATGCCTGCGCCAGTACGATCCGCGCCGCTACCTGCGCGCCGACCTGCACCAGTACTGCTACGCCTATTTCCTGAACAACCGCCTGATGGACGGCGAGGGTTTCGCCGACTGGATCGGCACGCGCGTGACCAGCTACCGGCACCTGACGCAGTTCTTCGGCAACGTCAACGCGGTGCGTTCCTACAAGTCGGCGGGGCTCTTGCGCTCGCTCAAGCGCGCCTGGTTCCGGCGCCGCAAGGTCCAGCACATCCACGACGCGGGCTGGCATTTTTCGTGGGTCACCAGCCCCGAGGCGATGATCCTCAAGATGAAGAGCGTCGCCGACCAGAAGTTCATGCGCGACGAGTTCCAGGACGTCGCCTATATCGAGAGCCGGATCCGCTCCGGGCAGGACGTGCTCGACCGGCCGCTGCGCTATGTGCCGCAAGCGCTCGAACCGCGCCAGTTTCCGCGCGGGATCGTCGAGGCGCGCGAGCGCTATGCGCGCTGGCTGATCGACGCGCCGGCGGGCGCGACGCGGGGGCAGGCATGATGCCGGTCGATCGTCGCGCCGGGCCCGGCGCCGCGCGTGGGGGCCGGCTGGCCGGGTTGACGGCGGGCTTCGTCGGCCGCCCGGGCGCCCCCTGGTTCGATGCCGCGCTGGTCGGCCTGACCTTCGTCGCGGTCGCGCTGTACATGTCGCTGCGCGGCGCGGCCAATTTCTGCCTGATCATGCTGGCCGTGCTGTCGTTCGCCGACCTGCCGGCCGCCTGGCGCGAAGCCGGCCGCGGCATCAACCGGCGCGCGCTGCTGGCCGCCATGGTGGCGCTGGCCGCGCCGATCGTGGCGGTGGCGATCGGCCAGCTGCTGCGCGGCGACTGGATCGCCAGGGCGTTCGATGCACCCTCGCGCCTGCTGCTCGGCATCCCCGTGCTGCTGGTGTTCCATTACAAGCGGATCGACGTGGTGCGCATCGTCGGCATCGCCGCGCCGCTGGCGCTGATCGGGCTGGTGGCGCAGGTGCACCTGGATCCGCATGCGCTTGCCGCCTGGAGCGGGCGCTACGCGACGTATTTCGTCGACACCGACACCTTCGGCGTCTACACCTTGCTGCTGGCCGTGATGGCCACCTTCGCCGCCGCGACGGTGGCGCACACGGGCGGCTTGCGCGCCCGGATCCTGATCGCCATCGGCGTGATCGCGGGCGCTTACCTGGTGATCGGTTCGCAGACGCGCACCGCGTGGCTGCTGGTGCCGATCGCCGTGGTGCTGTGGTTCGTGCTGCGCCGCCCCAGGCTCGACGTCAGGATGCTGGCCGGCATCCTCGCGGTGATCCTGGCCGGCGTGGCGTCGCTCTACGTGTTCCATGGCGTGGCTGACCGGCTGTTCAGCGTCTATACCGAGACCTCGTCGTGGGTCAATCGCTCGAACCCCGACACGTCGGGCGGGCTGCGGCTGACGATGTGGAGGATCGCCCTGGTGCTGTTCGCGCATCGGCCGCTGCAGGGATACGGGGACAATGGCTACCGCGCCTTTCTCGATGCGGCGTGGATCACCTCCTTCGCCAGCCCGCGCGCCATCGAGACGATCTCGGCCGGGCCGCACAACGAACTGCTCGCCAACCTGCTGCGTTCGGGGATCGCCGGCGGGATTGCGGTGGTGCTGGAGTTCGCGGTGCCGCTGGTGCTGTTCTGGCGCGCGCGCCGTGCCAATAGGCGGGCCCGCCTGACGGCCGATACCGGCCTGGTGTTCATGCTGTGCCTGATGGCGGCCTGCGTCACGTTCGAGATGTTCACGCTGAAGTACGCCTCGACCTTCAATGCGCTGATGATCGCGGGCCTGCTGGCCCAGGCGCTGGCCGAACGGGCCGAGCCCGACGAGGCCACGGCCGGAACGGCCTCGCGCGACGCCTGAGATCGCCAACGGCGCCGGTGATGTTGCCCGGCGCCGTTTTTGTTTTCCTCGTTCCTCTTTTATCCGGTGGCCGGGCTCAGCCGGCCTTGGCCGCCGGCTTGCTGTAATCGACCGGTGCATCGGCCTCGCGCGGCTGGTCGCCGTTGTGCTCGATCCAGCCGCCGCCCAGCGCGCGGTACAGGTCCACCAGGTTGGTCCAGCGCGCCAGGCGCGCCGAGATCAGCGTGGTCTGTGCCGTGTACAGGTCCGTCTGCGCGGTCAGCACGGTCAGGTAGCTGTCCACGCCGTTGCGGTAGCGCAGGTCCGACAGATCATAGCGACGCTGCTGCGCCTGCTCGTTGCGCGCCAGCGCCGCGATCTGCTGGTCATACGTGCCGCGTGCCGCCAGCCCGTCCGATACTTCGCGGAACGCCGTCTGGATCGCCTTCTCGTAGTTCGCGATCTCGATGCGCTTCTGCACGTGCGCCAGGTCGAGGTTCGCGATGTTCGAGCCGCCCTCGAAGATCGGCAGGGCGATGTTCGGCG
>NZ_VWWC01000214.1:0-10221 GCF_011753175.1 Burkholderia sp. Cy-637
ACTGACCGGTCTCGTCGGCCTGAAGGCAACGCACGGGCGGATTCCGATGACCGGTGTCTGGCCGCGCCTGCCGCGTCGTTATTGGCACCTCGGCCCGATCGCCCGGACCGTTCGCGACGTCGCCCTGCCACTTCGCTCATGACTGCTCCACGCCGGCTCGCGGCCGGCCTTGCTGGCGCTCCAGGAACACTTCCCGCACGCGCTTGGGCCCGAACGGCCATTGTTTCGCGATGCGCGCCCAGACCAGGAACGCGATCACGCCGAGCGCGATCCATGCCGTCGACATCCATTGCGAACGCGCATCGGTCGCGTAGAACACATACAGCCAGCCGACCAGCGCGAGCAGGCTCGGCAGCGGATAGAGCCATTGCCGGTAAGGCCGGCGCAGCTCCGGCTGGCGACGGCGCAGCACCGTCAGCGCGGCGATCTGCGCGACCGACTGCAGCAGCACCGCGACGGCCACCAGCATGTTGATCACGGTGGTCAGGTCGAAGAAGGTGCCGATCGCGGTCACCACGCCCATCACCAGCAACGCCACGTGCGGGAAATCGTGCCTCGCGTGCAGGCGCCCGAAGGCGGCCAGGAACACGCCGTCGCGCGCCGCGTGGAAGGGCACGCGCGAGCCGCCGAGCAAGCCCGCGAACACCGAGGCGAGCGCCGCCACCAGGATCAGCGCGGTGATGATTGCCGCGGCCGTGTGCCCCCAGTTGCGCTCCACCACCAGCGAGGCCACCGAGCTCGACTTCGCCACCTCCTGCCAGGGCACGGTGCCGATCACGCCGATGTTCATCGCCAGGTAGAACACCATCATCGCCAGGATCGACACGATGATCGAGCGCGGCATCACGTGGCCGGGGTTCTTCAGCTCGTCGCCCATGTAGGCGGTGGTGTTGTAGCCGGCGTAGTCGTAGATCGCGATGATCAGGCCGGCGCCCAGGCCGGTGAAGAACTTGCCCGCGTCGAACGCGTCGGGCGGCATCGACAGCGCCAGCGGCAGGTGGAAGTCGCTCCAGGCGGCGGCCGTGGTCAGCAGCACCGCGAGCACCATCACGATCCACAGCACCGCGCCCAGCGTGCGGATCGACTCGATGCGCCGGTACAGCGCGAACACCACCAGCGCCACCGCGGCGATGCCGATCGCATGCGACTGCCAGGGGCTCAGGTTCGGCAGGAAGAAACCGAGGTACTGCACGAAGCCGATGATGCCGGTGCTCATGATCAGCGGGATCGACAGCATCGCGGTCCACACGAACAGGAAGGGCATCAGCTTGCCGGTGCGGTACTGGAAGGCCTCGCGCACATACAGGTAGGTGCCGCCCGCGCCCGGCATGGCCGCGCCGAGCTCGGCCCAGACCAGGCCGTCGGCCATCGCCAGCAGCGCGCCGCACACCCAGCCGATCACCGCCAGCGGCCCGTTGAGCACCGCCACGATGGCCGGGATGGTCAGGAACGGCCCCACCCCGCAGATCTGGATCATGTTGACCGCGATGGCCGGGAACAGCCCGACCGAGCGACGGAAATGCTGCGCCTGCTGCGCGTCGTCCGCGCCATCCGCGGCGGCGGCGCCGTCCGAACGGCTGGCGCCGGGGTCCTGCCAGGTGGAATCGCTCATGCCTGTCTCCTAGCGGCCGGGGGCCGCGATCTCGTTGCCAAGGAACTGCCGTGCGAGGCTGCCGTGCCGCTTCGTCGATGGCGGCATCGTGGTCGAATGATAGGAAAGGTTCTTTACGAATTCAACAGGTTCAAAAATAATCCTTCGGCAGGCCGCCTTGCCTCGCTCGACATCTCGTTGATAGGATCGGACACCCGCAGACAGGCCACGCATGAATCCGCATTCCCGCAAAGCTCCGCCCCCCAGCGCCCCCGTCACCCGCGGCCCCGCCTTCGTGCGCCAGGGCAACGAATGGGCCATCTACCAGCACCTGCTGGCGCTCGCGCCGGCCACCGCGCCGCAGCTCGCGCAGAGCACGGGCCTCTCCAAGGTCACCGTGACGGGCGCGCTCGGCAACCTGGAACGGCTCGGGCTGGTCGAGCAGGTGGGCGTGCGCGAGGGCAGCGCCGGGCGCCAGCCGCGCCTCTACCAGCCGCGCGCACGGGCCGGCTACGTGGTGGCGATCGACGTCGGCGCGGCCTGGATCCGCGGCGCGCTGGCCGACCTGTCCGGCAACATCCTGGCGCGGCTGGAGAAACGCTCGCCGGCGCGCGCCTCGCTGCTGGTCGCGCGCATCGTCGAGATGGCGCAGGCGCTGGCCGAGGCGCAGGCGCTTGCGCGCGAGGCGGTGCTGGCCACCGTGCTCGGCTCGCCCGGCGTGTTCGATCCCTCCAGCGGCCGGCTGCGGCTCGCGCCCAACCTGCCCGACTGGGAACGCGCCGATCTGGTCAGCTCGCTGCGCGCCGCGCTCGGCGAGGACACCCTGTTCGACAACGACATCAATCTCGCCGCGCTCGGCGAGCAGGCGCACGGCATCGGGCGCGGGGTCGACAACTTCGTGTTCATGTCGATCGGCACCGGCATCGGCCTGGGCATCGTCACCGACGGCAAGCTCTATCGCGGCGCGCATGGTTTCGCGGGGGAAATCGCGGTGCTGCGGCCGGCGCCGCCCGCGCAGGAGCCAGGGCAGGACAGCAAGCGCGAGCGCGGCAAACACCGCGACGAGAACGCCAGCGACGACGGCCCGCGCGCGGCGATCTTCGAGGAATCGGCGGCGGCCAAGGGCATCGTGGCGCATGCGCGGCGCATCGGCCTGGCGGTGGACGACGCCGAGGCGGTATTCGCCGCCGCGCTGCAGGGCGACGAACGCGCGCGCGCCTGCCTGGCCGAGCAGGCGCGTCAGCTCGCCTGGGGCCTGGCCGCCATCATCCCGGTGCTGGACCCGGCCCTGGTGGTGCTGGGCGGCGGCATCGGCCTGGCCGGCGCGGCGCTGCTGCCGGCGATCCGCGAGCAGGTGGAGGCCTGGCTGCCGATCCCGGCGCCCGAGTTCGCGATCTCCGCGACGGGCACCGACGCGGTGCTGCTCGGCGCGATCGTGCAGGGCGTCGAGCGCGCGCGGCTCAAGGCCTTCGAACGGGCGGGCTGAACCGGGGGAGATTCGGCGGGAGATGCGGTGGAAGATTCGGCGGGAGATTCGGAAGCCGTGTCGGCGGAACGCCGGAAGGCAGGATCGGGCGCCGCCAGGACGGCGACGCCTCGCGAGGCGACCTCAGCCGCGTTTGCCGAGCGCCTGCTCGATCTTGCGATCGGTCTTGTACTGGCTCAGGGCATAGACGGACCAGATCGCGGCCGGAATCCAGCCGATCAGCGTGATCTGCAGCAGCAGGCAGATGATGCCCGCGAACGGGCGGCCGATCGTGAAGAACTGGAACCACGGAATCAGGATGGCAAGCAACAGACGCATCGGGGTCCTCGCATCAGGCAATTGAGTTGTCGGAGCCGCGCCGGGGCGGCCCCACATTCTACGATCCCGGGATGACGCGCCCGGGCACGGCGTGGCGAGGACCGACCAAGGCCGGACAACGCGCCGCCGCGCCCTCCCCTCAAGCCTCCACCGCCTTGCGCTCCTTCTTCACGCCCGGCATCACGCGCTTGGCCGGATCGTTCTCGAGCGCCGGCACCGAGGCAAACAGATCGGCGATCCAGTCGGCGAACACGCGCACCGTCATCGACAGGTGGCGGTTGTGCGGATAGACGATCGAGATCGGCTTGGGCTTCGGATAGACGCCCTGCAGGATCTCCACCAGCGAGCCGTCCATCAGGTGCGGGATCACCGAGAACAGGGTCGGCTGGATCAGCCCGAAACCCTCGAGCGCGCAGGTCACGTAGGCATCGGAATCGTTGACCGTGACGATCGAGTTCATGCGGATCTCATGCAGCTTGCCGTCGATCAGGAAGATCCACGGCATCGGCCGGCCCAGCGCGTAGGCGAAGTTCACCGCGCGGTGCTGCTCGAGCTCCTCGAGGGTGCGCGGCTCGCCGAACTTCTCCAGGTAGGCGGGCGAGGCGCAGCTCACGCGGTTCATCACCCCCACGCGCCGCGCCACCATCGACGAATCCTCCAGCGGCCCCACCCGGATCTCGCAATCGAAACCGTCGCGCACCAGGTCGACGGGCCGGTCCGACATGCCGAACTGCAGCTCGATGTCGGGATAACGCTCGTGGAATTCCGGCAGCGCCGGCAGCACCACGCGCCGCCCCAGCAGCGACGGCATGTGCACGCGCAGCGCGCCGTGCGGCTTGCGGTTGCCGACCTGGAAGCTCGCGTCGGCCTCCGAGATCTCCGTCAGGATCCGGATGCAATGCTCGTAGTAACCGGCGCCCTCGGGCGTCAGCGAGAGCCGGCGCGTGGTCCGGTGCAGCAGGCGCACGCCGAGCAAGGCTTCGAGGTTCTGGATGATCGTCGTCACCGAGGCCCGCGGCATGGCCAGCGTCTCGGCGGCGCGCGTGAAGCTGTTCGCATCGACCACGCGCGTAAAAACCTGCATCGCCTGTAAACGGTCCATCAATTTCCCCTTTCTCTGCTTTCGAACGGCCAACGGAACAGGATAGAGCGGCACGGCATCCCGATTCAAGCCTGACGGCGATTATTCATGTGCCGCGAGCAATCGCGGCGGCCGGCCGGCGATTGGCGGAAGCCGGCAAAGCCTTGCCCGGCGGGGCTCGCGCGGCGGTTTCGGCAGCTCCGCCGGCCGCCCGAGCCGGCCCGGCCGATCGCGCGGCCGGCGCCGCGAGGGGCTCCGTGTTTTCACCGACACTGCCGCCCCGCCTCTCCCAACGAAGAAATTACCCATTTCGAATCAAATACTTGCATCGCAACAGCAAGCCCCGGTCCGCGCTAGAGGCCGCCATCTACTCGCTTGCGATTTCCCGCGTCACCGACTATCGTTACATCCGTCAATGTCACATTTAAAAATGAACCGGAACGGAGACACCGCATGAATGCGCGTACCCTGCCCGATGGCGACGGCGCCAGCGAAGCCGTCGACATCGCGATCATCGGCACCGGCTTTGCCGGCCTCGGCATGGCGATCCGGCTGCGCCAGAAGGGGCGCGGCGACTTCGCGGTGTTCGAGAAGGCCGCGAGCGTGGGCGGCACCTGGCGCGACAACCATTACCCCGGCTGCGCCTGCGACGTGCAATCCCATGTCTACTCGTTCTCGTTCGCGCCGAACCCGCGCTGGACGCGCATGTTCGCGCCGCAGCCGGAAATCCGCGCCTATCTGGAAAGCTGCGTCGAGCGCTTCGGCATCGCGCCCTACCTGCGCTTCGACCACGAGCTGGCCAGCGCCGAATACGACGACGTCGCACACCGCTGGCAACTGCGCTTCGCCAACGGCCGCCGCGTCTCGGCGCGCGTGCTGGTGTCGGGCATGGGCGGCCTGTCGCGGGCCGCGCTGCCGCAGATCGAAGGGCTCGACAGCTTCGCCGGCCACGCCTTCCACTCGCAGCACTGGGACCACGACTATCGCCTGGAAGGCAAGCGCGTGGCGGTGATCGGCACCGGCGCCAGCGCCATCCAGTTCGTGCCGCAGATCGCGCCGAAGGTCGCGCAGCTCTCGCTGTTCCAGCGCACCCCGCCGTGGATCATGCCCAAGCCGGACCGCCAGCTCGGCCGCTTCGAGCAATGGCTGTTCCGCGCCCTGCCGTTCACGCAGAAGCTGGCGCGCACCAGCCGCTACTGGATGCTGGAATCGCGCGTGCTGGGCTTCGCGATCCATCCCGCGCTGATGAAGAACGTGCAGAAGCTGGCCGAGCGCCATATCCGCAAGCAGATCGCCGACCCGGCGCTGCGCGCCACCGTCACGCCGAACTACACGCTCGGCTGCAAGCGCGTGCTGATCTCGAACGACTACTACCCGGCGCTCACGCGCGCCAACGTCGACGTGCTCACCACCGGCATCGCGCGCATCGAGCCCGACGCGGTGGTCACCACCGACGGCCGCCGCCACGAGGTGGACTGCCTGATCTACGGCACCGGCTTCCAGGTGGCCGACCCGTTCCCGCGCGGCGTGATCCGCGGGCGCGGCGGCGTCGACATCGTCGATACCTGGCGCGACGGCGCGCATGCCTACCTCGGCACCACCCTGCCCGGCTACCCGAACTTCTTCATGATCGTCGGCCCGAACACCGGGCTCGGCCACAACTCGATGGTGTTCATGATCGAGTCGCAGATCGAATACATCCTCGGCGCGCTCGACGCGATGGACCAGGAGCGCGCCGACGCGATCGAGGTGCGCCCGCTGGTGGAGGCCGAATACAACACGCGGCTGCAACAGCGCCTGAAGCGCGCGATCTGGTCGACCGGCGGCTGCAAGAGCTGGTACCTGGACCCGCGCACCGGCAAGAACACCACGCTGTGGCCGGGCTTCACCTGGCGCTTCCGGCAGGCCACCGCGCAGTTCTCGATCGCCGACTACCACGCCTACGCGGCCGCGCGCCGCGAGGCACACGCCGAGGCCGGCAGCGCCGTGGCCGGCGCCCCCGCCACCGACGCGCCGGCGCACCGCGCGCAAGCCGTCTGACGACCAGGAGCGAAGCAGATGAAATCCTTCCACGACAAGGTTGCGGCGATCACCGGCGCCGGCTCCGGCATGGGCCGCTCGCTGGCGCTGCAGCTCGCCCAGGACGGCTGCCACGTGGCGCTGGCCGACAAGAACGGCGTCGGCCTGGCCGAGACCGAGCGCATCGTGCGGGCGCTGGCGCCCTCGGTGCGCGTCACCACCTGCCTGCTCGACGTGGCCGACCGCGCCGCCGTGCATCGCTGGGCCGACGACACCGCGCGCCAGTTCGGCCGCGTCAACCTGGTCTTCAACAACGCCGGCGTGGCGCTGTCGAGCACCATCGAGGGCATGGAATACGCCGACCTCGAATGGATCATGAACATCAACTTCTGGGGCGTGGTGCACGGCACCAAGGCCTTCCTGCCGCACCTGAAGGCCGCGGGCGACGGGCACGTGATCAACACCTCGAGCATCTTCGGCATCTTCGCGCAGCCGGGCATGAGCGCCTACAACGCCACCAAGTACGCGGTGCGCGGCTTCACCGAATCGCTGCGCCAGGAACTCGACATGATGAAGTGCGGCGTGTCGGCCACCTGCGTGCACCCGGGCGGCATCAAGACCAACATCGCGCAGTCGAGCCGGATCTCGCAGAACATGCTCGGCTTCATGGTCGACAGCGAGCAGCAGGGCAAGGACGACTTCGAGAAGTTCTTCATCACGACGCCGGAGGAAGCCGCGCGCGTGATCCTGCACGGCGTGCGCAGGAACAAGCGCCGCGTGCTGATCGGGCGCGATGCACGCGGCGCCGACTGGCTCGCGCGCACCCTGCCCGCCGCCTACCAGGCGCTGGTCGTGCTCGCGACCAGGCGCGAACGGGCCAAGGCGCGCCGCCGCGCCGCGCGCGGCGGCAAGCTCGCGCCGGCCCACTCCAGCTACAACAACGCAGGTAATCAGGGAGAACCGTCATGATGCCCGTCCGCCGTGACATCCGTTTCGCCATGCCCCCCGACCGCGCATGCGACTGGCACGTGAAGGGGGTGCCGGTCACCCACTTCATGAATGCGCTGTCGCTGCTGTTCCCGGCCGGCGAGCGTTTCTTCATGGACGCGGTGCGCCATTATCGCGACCAGATCCACGATCCCGAGCTCAAGAAGCAGGTGATCGGCTTCATCGGCCAGGAGGCGATGCACACGCGCGAGCACATCGAGTACAACGACCTGCTGCAGGCCGCCGGCCTGCCCGCGCACAAGCTCGACCGCCGCCTCTGGTTCATCCTCGGCCTGTTCAAGAAGTACCTGCCGCCCTCGATGCAGCTGGCCATCACGATCGCGCTGGAGCACTACACGGCGATGCTCGCCAACCTGCTGCTGGAAGGCCACAAGGAGCGCATCGACGGCTCGGTCGACGGCTACACGCAGATGTGGATGTGGCACGCGATGGAGGAGACCGAGCACAAGTCGGTGTCCTACGACGTGTGGCTGCGCGTGATCAAGCCGGGCCTGGGCCGCTACCTGCTGCGCACCGGCACCATGCTGATGACCACCGCGATCTTCTGGGCCATCGTGTTCGATTACCACCTGCGCCTGATGTTCGCGCATCGCCGCCATCACGGCCGCTTCTCCGGCATGTGGACGCTGGTGAAGTACCTGTACGCGCCGCGCGGCGGCGTGTTCCCCGGCATCGCGCGCGAGTGGTTCGGCTTCTTCCGCCCGAACTTCCATCCCTGGGACTACGACAACCGCCGCTACCTGGGCGAACTCGACAGCCTGCTCGCGAAGATCGACGAGACCAACGCGCGCTACGCCGCCGAGGCCGCGCCGCGCCGCGTGCCGCTGCATGCGGCCGCGCCGGCCGCCGCGCACTGAGCGGGGGATCGGTCATGGCGAGCGCGCGCGAGACGCTGACGGTCGATTCGGACGGCGTGCGGCTCGCCGTCCACCTGAGCGGGCCGCGCGAGGCGCCGCCCCTGATCCTGGTGCATGGTTATCCGGATTCCTCACGAGTCTGGGATCGCGTGCGCGAGACGCTGGAGAAGCGTTATCGCGTGATCGCCTACGACGTGCGCGGCGCGGGCGAATCCGAGGCGCCCAAGGCCACCGCCGCCTATCGCATGGCGCAGCTCGAACGCGACCTGTCGGCGGTCGCGCGGGCGGCCTGCGGCACGCGGCCGTTCCACCTGGTCGGCCACGACTGGGGCTCGATCCAGAGCTGGGAAGCCGTCACCGATCCGGCCATGCGCGGCCGGATCCTCTCCTATACCTCGATCTCGGGGCCCTGCCTGGACCATGTGTTCCGCGCGCGGCTCAAGCTGCGGCAGTCGCTGAAGTCCTGGTACATCGCCTTCTTCCACCTGCCGGTGCTGCCGCCGCTGTTCTGGCGGCTCGGCGGCGCCGCGCTCTGGCCGCTGTGGCTGCGCCGCACCGAGCGGATCCGCGCCGAGGCCGATCCGCATCAGTTGCGCAACGGCGTGAACGGCATCCGCCTGTATCGCGCCAACTTCATCGCGCGGGCCCGCCAGCCGCGCGAGCGTTACGCGCAGGCGCCGGTGCAGATCCTGGTGCCGCGCCGCGATCGCTACGTGACGCCGGCCCTGACCGAGAACCTCGAACGCTGGCTCGGGCCGCATCGGCGCGAGATCATCGACGCCTCGCACTGGACCGTGCTGCGCGACGCGGCGCTGATCGCGCAGCGCATCGACAGCTTCGCGGCCAGCCACGAGCCGGCCTTCGCGTCGCCGGCGGCGGCCACGACAGCGGCGGCGGCCACGGCACGCGCGGGACAGCCCGGCGCCAACGATGCCGATCTCGCCGCGCACCCGAGCGCAGCCGAGGCCGTCCCGGGCGCGCCGCTCAAGCCGCGGGCAAGCGCCTGAACAAGGTGTCGTATTCGAGCACCAGGCCGTCGTCGTCGACGCTCAGGCCCGCCGTGAAGCGGCCGTCGATCCCTTCGTAGCGATAGCGCCGGCCCGGCTCGATGCAGACATAGGCCTGGGTCGCGCGCGACACCGCCAGGTCCGGCACGCTGACATAGGCCACCTCGATCGCGCGCCGCTCGTCGCGGCGCAGCCCGAGGCGGCGGATCGGCAAGGTGTTGGTGTAGGGGGTGGCGGCGATATCGAGGTCGACGCAGCCTTCGAGCGCCGGCAGCGGGCGGCCCTCGCCGTCCTGCCAGCGGCCCTCGCGATCGCGCAGCAGGCTCAGCGTGGCGCCGCCCATCACGCTCAGCGTGGCCCGCGTGGTGCGCCAGTGGCCGTCGCAGGCGAGCCGGTAGGCCAGCCCGTAGCGCCGCCCGTCGTCGTGGCGGCCGATGATCACGCTCTCGGCCAGGTAGCCGTCGCCGTCGCGCGCGAGTGTCAGGTGTTCGATACCGTCGCTGTCGAGCGACGCCCAGCGCACTTCGCGCATCGCGATGCCTTCCCTTGGCGGCCCGCGCGGCGGGGCCGCGCGCGGTGCGCTCGATCGTAGCGCAAATAGCCGGTATCCGGGCCCGCCCATGTCGCGGCGCGCGGCGATCTTCTATGCTCGCGGCTTCGCGTCCGCCTGCGCCCCGCTCCCCCGCCGCCCCGCTCATGCCCGCCCGCTCCCGCCTCGTTCCGCTCGCGCTGCCGATCGAACTGCGCACGCTGCTGCGCGGCCTCGGCCAGGTGCTGCTGCAGCCGCATGCGGGCACCGGCGCCGGCGTGCTGGCCGGGCTGCTGCTGGCCGGTCCCGCGCTCGGCTGCGCGGC
>NZ_VWWC01000215.1:0-10086 GCF_011753175.1 Burkholderia sp. Cy-637
GCCCAGCCGGCCCGCCCCGCCGCGGCCCAGAACCTGCCTGCCAGGACGCCGACGCGCCCGGCCGCGTCGACGCAGAATGCCAACGCCGCCCAGCGCCGGCGCGCCGCGCAACCGGCGCGCGCGCCGCTCTATGCCTGGACCGACAAACCCGTGCAGCCGGTCGAACCCTCGCCGAGCCTGCAGGACACGCTGCGCTCGATCGACGCGAGCACCGCGCAATGGGCCGCGCTGGCCGGTACCACGGTCGCGCCGCGCGGCGACGCCGCCGCGGAAATCGCGGCAGGCAGCGCGCAGGCTGCCGGCATGTTCACCACGCGTGCGCCCCAGCCCGAGCTCGAGGTCGAGCCCGCCGCTGAAGCGGCACCGGCTCCGGCAGCGCTGGCGCCGCTGGCTGAAACACCGCTCGCGTTCGAGATGGCGACATCGGCCGATGCCGCCGCGGCTCCCGTCGCCGACCAGACCGACCAGACCGACGACAGCGATGCGGTGATCGACATCAGCACCTTCATGCCGGCCGACGCGCTGTCGCCGACGCTGCCGTCGTGGGCCGCCTCCGCGTCCGATGTCATCGCCGAAACGACGGCCGAACCGCTCGCGTCGCTCGAAGACGAGCCGCTCGCCACGACACCGCCCGCGCCCGCTGCGAGCGAACCGGCGATCGAACCCGCCGACAACGCGTCCATCACACCGGCAACGCCGATCGCCTTCGGCACGGCACCGGCCGAGACGAGCAGCAACGCGGCGCCGGCGGCATCGACGCCAGCTTCGCTGACGCCCAACTCGCCGGCTTCGACGGCTACGGCTACCACGTCGCTAGCGTCGTCCGCATCGGTCACGCAAGGCATCGCCGCCACCGTCGCTTCGCCGGCCTCGTCGACGGCGATCCCGGCCGATCCGGCAAGACCGTTCGCAGCGACGAAGCCCGAAGCGGAACCGACGGCGACGCAAGCTTCGGCCATCACCAGCGAGCCCATCCCAGCGGTACCCACCGCGACGACGGCACCGGCGCCCGCCGCCACGGAAGCCCCCGCTACGACGCCAGCGCCGGCCCCGATCCTGCCCGCGACGATCCCGGTCCCCGCGCCCCCGGCCTTCGCCGCGCCAGCGTCGACCCCGTTCGCGGCATCGGCAAGTCCGCAAGCTGTCGACACGCCCCAGGCACAGGTCAGCCGGAGCGAAACCTCCACCCCGGATGCGCCTTCGCCCTCCACGTCGGCGGCGGCACCGCAACACGCCGCGGCGGTCCCGCCATGGGAATCGCTGCCCGCAGCCACCGCTCCGGCTACGTCCTCGGCCATCAGCCCGGCCACGAGCACGCCGACCGGCACCACGGCATCGATGACGACAAGCGCACCGTTCGCCACGACGCCGCCGTCCCCCGCGCCGCAACCGCCGGCGGACGAACCCGCGATCGAGCAGGAAGCCGCCCCGGACGAAGGCGGCTTCACCTACACGGCCGGCGCGCCGATCTTCACGCCCGCCGGCAGCGCGACGCCGGCCGCGCCGATCATCGCGAGCCCGTCGGGCTTCAGCACCGCGACCGATACCTGGGTGGCATCGACGTCCGAATTCACCATCGTCACCCCGGCACCAAGCAACGCCGACGCAACCGGCACCGAACCCGCGTCGGGCGCGGCAGCCCCGCTCGCCATGCCTTCCGCCTTCGCCGCGCCGGCCGCCGCCCAGGCAACGCCGGCGGCCCCGCCCGCCCCCGCGCAACCCGCGGCGCGCGCCCCGAACCCGAACGCCTTCGAGTTCCGCGCCCCGGCCGCCTCGAACGTGGAGCTGCCCGGCCTGGACCTGCTCGAGCCCGCCTCCGACGACATGCAGCCGATCTCCGAGGCCGACCTGGCCCAGACCGGCCAGGTGATCGAGCAGCGCCTGCAGGAATTCAAGGTGCCGGTGACGGTGGTCGGCGCCTCGGCCGGCCCGGTGATCACGCGCTTCGAGATCGAGCCCGCGCTCGGCGTGCGCGGCAGCCAGATCGTCGGCCTGATGAAGGACCTCTCGCGCGGCCTGGGCCTGACCTCGATCCGCGTGGTCGAGACCATCCCCGGCAAGACCTGCATGGGCCTCGAGCTGCCCAATGCCAAGCGGCAGATGATCCGCCTGTCCGAGATCCTCGCCTCGCGCCAGTACCAGCATTCGGCCTCGCAACTGACCATCGCGATGGGCAAGGACATCGTCGGCAACCCGGTGGTCACCGACCTCGCCAAGGCGCCGCACATGCTGGTGGCCGGCACCACCGGCTCGGGCAAGTCGGTGGCGGTCAACGCGATGATCGCCTCGCTGCTCTACAAGGCCACGCCCGAGGAAGTGCGCCTGATCATGATCGACCCGAAGATGCTGGAGCTGTCGGTCTACGAAGGCATCCCGCACCTGCTCGCGCCGGTCGTCACCGACATGAAGCTGGCCGCCAACGCGCTGAACTGGTGCGTCGGCGAGATGGAGAAGCGCTACCGGCTGATGTCGGCGGTGGGCGTGCGCAACCTCGCCAGCTTCAACCAGAAGCTGCGCGACGCCGCGGCCAAGGAAAAGAAGATCGGCAACCCGTTCTCGCTCACGCCCGAGGATCCCGAGCCGCTCTCGCCGCTGCCGCTGATCGTGGTGGTGATCGACGAGCTGGCCGACCTGATGATGGTGGCCGGCAAGAAGATCGAGGAGCTGATCGCGCGGCTCGCGCAGAAGGCGCGCGCGGCCGGCATCCACCTGATCCTCGCCACCCAGCGCCCCTCGGTGGACGTGATCACCGGCCTGATCAAGGCGAATATCCCGACCCGGGTGGCCTTCCAGGTGTCCTCGAAGATCGACTCGCGCACGATCCTCGACCAGATGGGCGCCGAGTCGCTGCTGGGCCAGGGCGACATGCTGTTCCTGCCGCCCGGCACCGGTTACCCGCAGCGCGTGCACGGCGCCTTCGTGGCCGACGAGGAAGTGCACCGGATCGTCGAGTACCTGAAGCAGTTCGGCGAGCCGCAATACGAGGAAGGCATCCTCGACGGGCCGTCCTCGGATGGCGGCGGCGCGCAGGACCTGTTCGGCGACGCGCCGGACGCCGAGGCCGATCCGCTCTACGACGAGGCGGTCGCCTTCGTGGTGCGCACGCGGCGCGCCTCGATCTCCTCGGTGCAGCGCCAGTTGCGCATCGGCTACAACCGCGCCGCGCGGCTGGTCGAGCAGATGGAAACGGCGGGGCTGGTCTCGCCGATGGGCATCAACGGCAGCCGCGAGGTGCTGGCGCCGCCGCAGCCGGAATAAGGGCCGAGCGAGGGCCTTCCGTTTGCCGTTTCGTGACGACGAGCGGGCCATGGCCGCCCTTGCCGCGAGGCACCGGCGAGGCACCGGAATTGCTCCGGGGCGTCGCCGGCGGGAGCATCGCCGGCAGCCTGCCGCCCTCGACCGTTGCCCGCGCAACCTTCGCGTCCGCAACCTTCCTTACGATCCTTCAAGCCATGAAAAACGGGCGGCTCACCCACCAGGGTGACCCGCCCGTTCGTTCGTCCGGGGACGCTCGCGCTTACTGCTGCACCGGCACCAGCTTGAAATCGACCGGCTTGCTCAGCGCCACCTTGCGCGCATCCGGATCGAGCTTGCCGCTCGTCACGTCGCGCCGGAACACGTAGAAGCTGCCGCTTTCCTGGTTGCCGACGATCAGCCACTTGCCGGTCGGATCGATCAGGAATTCGCGCGGCGTCTTGCCCAGCGTCGACTGGCGGCTGGCGAAGGCGAGCTTGCCGTTGGCCGCGTCGATCCGGAACGCGACGATCTCGTTGGCATCGCCGCGATTGGTCGCGTAGAGGAAGCGGCCGTCCGGCGACAGGTGCAGCGCGCCGCCGCCTTCCTGGCCGTGGAAATCCGGCGCGGACAGCTTGACGTCCTGCAGGTGGCTCAGCTTGCCGTCGTGATAGCCGTAGACGTCGACGCTGCCCTTCAGCTCGTTGGTCACATAGGCGAAGCGGCCGTTGCGCGAGAACACCATGTGGCGCGGCCCGGTGCCCGGCGGCACGATGGTGTAGCGCGACTCGGTCGGCCCGATCAGGCCGCGCGTGCCGTCCGGCGTGTAGCGGTATTCGAAGATCTTGTCGGCGCCCAGGTCCTGCACGAACAGGTACTTGCCGTCGGGCGAGAACACCGTCGAATGCACGTGCGCGCCGTCCTGGCGGCCCTTCACCGGGCCGCTGCCCTCGTGATGCACGTTCAGCACCGAGGCGCCCACCTTGCCGTCGGCCTCGATCGGGAACAGCGTGAAGCTGCCGCCGGGGTCGGCCGCCACCGAGTAGTTGGCGGTCACCAGGTACTTGCCGTCCGGCGACAGGCTCAGGTAGCAGGGATCGTTCCCTTCCGAGGACACGCGATCGAGGAAATTCAGCGCGCCCGTCTTCGCGTCGAAGCCGAAGGCGCTCACGCCGCCGCGCTGGCTGGCCGGGCCGTTGTCGCCCGGCAGCTCGTTGACGGCATAGACGAAGCGGCCGTCGCGGCTGGGCAGCAGGTAGGAGGGGTTGACCGTCTTGATCGAGCTGATCGGCGTCGACACGTCGCCGGTGCGCGTGTCGAAGCGATAGACGTAGATGCCGTCGCTGCCGGAATCGGTATAGGTGCCGACCAGCAGGTTGTAGACGGCATCGTTCGGCGCATTGGCGGTATCCTGCGCAAACGCGTGTGTCGCGGACAGCGACAGCACCACGGCGAAACCCTTGATCCAGTGACCCAGCCTGAGCGATGACATACGCATGAACCTCTCGAATTTGGCGCGGCGCCGGTGCTGATCGGCCAGGCCGTCGGAACTTCCTTGCACCGAAACGCCTCAAGTGTTGTGATTGTTCAACGATGCGAGCGGCCCTGCCCGCCTCGTCCGTGCGCAGTATAAGGGGCCATGTGCGCCGCCGTCGACCGATGGCGCCGGCCCGGAAAGCCAAACGTCAGCATCACGGAGAATTTGCCCACCATGCCAGCCCTCATCGAAGACTACGCACTCGTCGGCGACGGACACACGGCTGCCCTCATTTCACGCGACGGCTCGGTCGACTGGCTCTGCTGGCCGCGCTTCGATTCGGGCGCCTGCTTCGCCGCCCTGGTCGGCACGCCCGATCACGGCCGCTGGCTGATCCGCCCGAGCGCCGAGGCGCGCATCACCGCCAGCTCGCGCCGCTATCGCGGCGAGACGCTGATCCTCGAGACCGACTACGAATGCGAGACCGGCGCCGTCACCGTGGTCGACTTCATGCCGCCCGGCAACGGCTGGTCCGAGCTGGTGCGCATCGTGATCGGCAAGCGCGGCCACGTGCCGATGCAGATGGAGCTGGTGCTGCGCTTCGACTACGGCTTCTCGATCCCCTGGGTCACGCGCCTGTCGCGCGAGGCCGGCATGAAGGCGATCGCCGGCCCCGACACGGTGGTGCTGCGCACCCCGGTGCCGCTCGCGGGCGAGAACCTGCGCACCGTCGCCGAATTCACCGTGCATGCCGAGGAACGCGTGCCCTTCTCGCTCGGCTACGCGCCCTCGCACCTGCGCCTGCCGCCGGCGCGCGAGCCGCTGTCGATGCTGGCGCGCACCGAGAACCACTGGCTCGAATGGTCCTCGCGCTGCCCGATCCAGGGCCGCTACGCCGACGCGGTGCGGCGCTCGCTGATCACGCTGAAGGCGCTCGCCTACGAGCCGACCGGCGGCATCGTGGCCGCGCCCACCACCTCGCTGCCCGAGCACATCGGCGGCACCCGCAACTGGGACTACCGCTACTGCTGGCTGCGCGACGCCACCATCACCCTGCTCGCGCTGATGCGCGCCGGCTACTACGACGAGGCGCGCGCCTGGCGCGCCTGGCTGGGCCGCGTGATGGCCGGCTCGCCCGAGCAGATCCAGATCATGTACGGCATCGCCGGCGAGCGGCGCCTGCCCGAGATGGAGCTCGACTGGCTGCCCGGCTACCAGGATTCGAAGCCGGTGCGGATCGGCAACAACGCCGCCAATCAGCTGCAGCTCGACGTGTTCGGCGAGGTGATGGCCGCGCTGCACCTGGCGCGCGTGGGCGGGCTGCAGGCCGACGATACGGTCTGGTCGGTACAGTGCGCGCTGCTCACCCATCTCGAGAAGATCTGGCGCGAGCCCGACGAGGGCATCTGGGAGACGCGCGGCGGCCGCAAGCACTTCACCTTCTCGAAGATCATGGCCTGGGTCGCGTTCGACCGCGCCATCAAGTCGGCCGAGCAGTTCCGCCTGCCCGCGCCGCTCGACCACTGGCGCGCGCTGCGCGAGGCGATCCACGAGGACGTCTGCGCCAACGCCTGGAACGAGACCAAGCAGGCCTTCGCGCAGAGCTACGGCAGCGACGAGCTCGACGCCAGCGTGCTGATGCTGCCGCTGGTGGGCTTCCTGCCGCCGTCCGACCCGCGCGTGGTGGGCACCGTCGAGGCGATCGAGCGCGAGCTGATGCACGGCGGCCTGGTGATGCGCTATCGCACCACCGATTTCGACGACGGCCTGCCGCCCGGCGAGGGCACCTTCCTCGCCTGCAGCTTCTGGCTGGTCGACAACTACGCCCTGCTCGGGCGCATCGACGACGCGCACCGGTTGTTCCGCCGCCTGCTGTCGCTGGCCAACGACCTGGGCCTGCTGGCCGAGGAATACGATCCCGTCGAGGGCCGCCAGGTCGGGAATTTCCCGCAGGCCTTCTCGCACGTCGCGCTGGTCCACACGGCCATGAACCTGATGCACCACGAGGAGGAAATGGCCCAGGCCGCCGGCCAGCCGATGGCGGTCGAGACCGACGGCCGCTGAGGCCGCGCCGGGGTTCCGGGCAGCGGGTTTTGCGACAAAAAGAAGTCAGGACCGCGATTCGTCAAACTTCGCAAGATCGGGCCGACATGGGGAAAATGCTGCATTGCGGCATGGCATGGAACCCGATATGATCGACGCGACTGGCCGGCCGCTCGCGCGGTCCGGCCCCGGACCCCACCGCGCGCCGCGGCCTCCCATGCGCCCGCGACGTCCTCCCCTCGGGAGCCTTCTTCATGCTTTACCAAATGCACGAGTTCCAGCGGGCGCTGCTGAGTCCGCTGACCGCCTGGGCCCAGGCGGCCTCGAAATCCTTCGCGAATCCGTCCAGCCCGCTCTCGCTGATGCCCGGTGCCACGCGCTGGGCCGCCGCCTACGAATTGATGTACCGGCTCGGCAAGGATTACGAGAAGCCCGAATTCGAACTGCACCAGATCGAGAAGGACGGCCACCAGATCCCGATCGTCGAGCAGACCATCATCGAGAAGCCGTTTTGCCGCCTGATGCGCTTCAAGCGCTACGCGGACGATTCCGCCGCGGTGGGGCAGCTCAAGGAAGAGCCGGTGGTGCTGGTCTGCGCGCCGCTGTCGGGCCACCACGCCACGCTGCTGCGCGATACCGTGCGCACCTTGCTGCAGGACCACAAGGTCTACATCACCGACTGGATCGACGCGCGCATGGTGCCGGTCGAGGTGGGCGCCTTCCATCTCGATGACTACGTCGACTACATCCAGGAATTCATCCGCCACATCGGCGCGCGCAACCTGCACGTGATCTCGGTGTGCCAGCCCACCGTGCCGGTGCTGGCGGCGATCTCGCTGATGGCCAGCCGCGGCGAGGACACCCCGCTGACCATGACGATGATGGGCGGCCCGATCGACGCGCGCAAGAGCCCGACCTCGGTGAACTCGCTGGCCACCAATCACTCGATGGCCTGGTTCGAGAACAACGTGATCCACACGGTGCCGGCCAACTACCCGGGCGAGGGCCGCCAGGTCTATCCGGGCTTCCTGCAGCACACCGGCTTCGTGGCGATGAACCCGGAACGCCACGCGCAATCGCACTGGGATTTCTACCAGAGCCTGCTGCGCGGCGACGAGGACGATGCCGAGGCGCACCGCCGCTTCTACGACGAGTACAACGCCGTGCTCGACATGGCCGCCGAGTACTACCTGGACACCATCCGCATCGTGTTCCAGGAGTTCGGCCTGGCCGAGGGCACCTGGGACGTGCGCGGCGAGCGCGTGAAGCCGGCCGACATCGAGGCCACCGCGCTGATGACGATCGAGGGCGAACTCGACGACATCTCCGGCAGCGGCCAGACCCACGTCGCGCAGGAACTCTGCACCGGCATTCCCGGCGAGCATCGCCGCAGCCTGACCGCCGAGAAATGCGGCCATTACGGGATCTTCTCGGGCCGCCGCTGGCGCACCATCATCTACCCGCAGTTGCGCGAATTCATCCGCGAGCACCAGCCGGCGGCGAAAACCGCCGACGCCGCGGCACCGGTGGCGCCGGGCAGCGACGATTCGGCGGGCGGCCATGGCACCGGCAACGGTGTCCAGGGCACGCCGGCAGCGGCCGAAGCGCTGGCCGGCGCCAGCGCGCACGATACGGCCTCGAGCGCGGGACGCGCCGCCGCGGCCAAGCGCGGCTCGACCGCCACGCGTCGCGCCGCCGCCCAGCCGGCCAGCCAATCGGCCGCCGCGAAAAAATCCGCGAAGCAGACGCTGAAGCCCGCCACCACGCCCAAGGTTTCGCCGGCGCGGGCGCCGCGCGCGCGCAAGACGGTCTGAGGCAAGCCGCGTCGCCAGACGCGAGAACGCGCCGTTCGGCTCATGCCGCCGAACGGCGCGTTCTTGTTTTCGGAAACGACAATCGCGGCCAAGCGCGGCGCGCCGCCGGGAGGCATCAGCGGCGCAGCAGGTAGGCGAGCAGGATGTCGGTATTCATGCGCACCATCTCGGCGCGCTCGTCGGGCGTGCTGAAGTCGCGATCGAGCATCGCGGCCAGCGTGTAGCGGTTCGAGACGATGTAGTAGCCCAGGCCCGACAGGGTCACGTAGAAGCGCAGCGGATCGACGTCCGAGCGGAACAGCCCGGCGCTCTGCCCGCGCGCCAGCACGTTGCCGAGCGTCTGCACCAGCGGCGAGATCATCTCGCGCGTGCGCGGCGACTTCAAAATGTAGCGCGCTTCATGCAGGTTTTCGTTGTTGATGAGCCGCAGCAGCTCGGGATGATCCCTGTAGTAATCCCAAATGAAATGGGCCAGCCGCGTGACGGCCTCGACCGGCGGCACGCCGTCGAAATCGAGCACGCGCTCGGCTTCGGTCAGGGCGGAGAAGGCCTGCTCGAGCACGGCCGTGAACAGTTGTTCCTTGCTGCCGAAATAGTAGTAGAGCATCCGCTCGTTGGTTTCGGCGCGGCGGGCGATCTGGTCGACACGGGCGCCGAACAGGCCACCGCTGGCGAATTCCTCGGCGGCGGCTTGCAGGATGCGTCGCCGCGTTCCTTCGGGATCTCTTTTGATTTTTGGCTGATTCATGGGTTGGGCCCGCGTGATCCTGTCGGCACTGCCGGTGCGCCTCACACGCCTCCGGCACCGGGGGCGCCGACCGGCCGGGTAGGCGGCGGCACCTGCTGCGGTCGAGCAAAAAATGCGCCTTGATTATGCGCACAGGCGCAGCCGAGCGCAAGGCGGGAAATCGGCGATAATTGCGCTTTGCCGAACCATTCGGGCCGCGCCGATCCACCCCGCCCTGGCGCGCGCCCAGCCCCGCCGTCACCGTGACCGACACCAGAAAACTCGCGGATCGCATCGAAGATCTGCTGCCCCAAACACAATGCACGAAGTGCGGCTTCGATGGCTGCCGTCCGTATGCCGAGGCGATCGCCGACGGCAGCGCCGACTACAACCAATGCCCGCCCGGCGGCCACGAAGGCATCGAGCGGCTCGCCGATCTGCTCGGCAAGCCGGTGATCCCGCTGGCCGTCGAGCATGGCGAGGAGCGCCCGCGGCCGCTGGCCGTGATCGACGAGCAGCTCTGCATCGGCTGCACGCTGTGCATCCAGGCCTGCCCGGTCGACGCGATCGTCGGGGCTCCGAAACAAATGCACACGGTGGTGGCCGAGCTCTGCACCGGTTGCGACCTGTGCGTGGCACCCTGCCCCGTCGACTGCATCGCGATGATCCCGGTCACCGGCGAGCACACCGGCTGGGATGCCTGGACCCAGCAGCAGGCCGACGCGGCGCGCGCGCGGCACGACCAGCACGTGGCGCGCCAGCGTCGCGAGCGCGAGGCCGCCGAGGCGCGC
>NZ_VWWC01000216.1:0-10007 GCF_011753175.1 Burkholderia sp. Cy-637
TTGGATCGCCGAGCCGCCCCGGCGCGCCGATCCACGCGCCGCAAGGCCCGCGCGGCAGGCCAGCGCGGCAGGCCAGCGGGCCGCGCGCTCGCTCGCTATAATCGGACCTCCCGACACCCTCCCCAATCCAGCTGGCGGCGCGCGGCACAGACCAGGCGCACGCAGGCGGTCCCCACATCATGAACGGCAGCTACTACCAGCATCACGTGTTCTTCTGTCTGAACCAGCGCGACCCGGGCGCGGATCGCCCGAGCTGCGCCAATTGCGATGCGCAATCGATGCAGGAATACGCCAAGAAGCGCGTCAAGGAGCTGGGCCTGGCGGGCGCCGGCAAGGTCCGCATCAACAAGGCGGGCTGCCTGGACCGCTGCGAGGAAGGCCCGGTGATGGTGGTCTACCCGGAAGGCACCTGGTACACCTATGTCGACAAGCAGGACATCGACGAGATCGTCGAATCGCACCTGCGCGACGGCCAGGTGGTCGAGCGCCTGAAGATCTGAGCGCGCCGCGCGCCAAACGAAGGAAACCGCAAGCCGCATGAACGCCCAAACGCAGAAGTCCCTGATCGACGGCCCGGTCGGCCGCATCGAGATCGCCGTCGACCTGCCGCCCGACGGCACCGCCACGCGCGGCATCGCGCTGGTCGCGCATCCGCATCCGCTGTTCGGCGGCACCATGGACAACAAGGTCGCGCAGACGCTGGCGCGCATCTTCACCCAGCTCGGCTACATCGTCACGCGTTCGAACTTCCGCGGCGTCGGCGCCACCGAGGGCACGCACGACAACGGCCACGGCGAGACCGACGACCTGCTGGCGGTGCTGGCCCACATGCGCGCCCAGCCCGGCCAGGCCGAGCTGCCGCTGGTGCTGGCGGGTTTCTCGTTCGGCACCTTCGTGCTCTCGCAGGTCGGCAAGCAGATGCGCGAGCGCGGTGAGGCGATCGAGCGGATGGTGTTCGTCGGCACCGCGGCGAGCCGCTGGGCGGTGGCCGAGGTGCCCGAGGACACCATCGTGATCCACGGCGAAACCGACGATACCGTGCCGATCGGCTCGGTCTACGACTGGGCGCGGCCGCAGGAGCTGCCGGTGATCGTGATCCCGGGCGCCGAGCATTTCTTCCACCGCAAGCTGCATATCCTCAAGCGCGTGATCGTCGACGCCTGGCGCTGAGCCGGGCGCGCCGCCCGGGCGGCGATCCGGTCGCGTTGCGGCGGGGGGCCTGCCGCCATCTCGTCGCGGTCCCGCCGTGCTTCTGCCGTGCTTCCCTTTGCGCGTGCCTGACGCCGGACTTGCGAATCGATTGCGGGCGACGGCGGCGCGCGCCGTGCGTCTACCATCTGTCCGCCGCGCGCGACAGAAACCGCCGCCGCGGCTTGGGGCCCGGCCGGCGCCCGTATAATGGCCGGGTTTGCCCGCTACGCACGGCAGCTTCGACGCCGGCGGCGGCTCGCGAATCCGCGCGTTTTCCGCGCGCCGCGAACCGACGCTGCCGCCGCCTGTCCAACTCCGCGCGTCGCGCCAGGCTCCGCCCAGGTGCCGCGGCCGGACCGCTCGCCGTCCCGGTTCCCCGATCTTGCGCCCCGTGCGCAGCACTTTCTGCCATCAGCCTGAATCGATCATGCGTTTGTCCTCCGTAGGCCTCAAGTCTCTCGCTTCCTCCACCGCCTTCGCCACCGTCGCGCGCAACGTCGCGCTCGGCGTGGTGGTGCCCGCCGCGCTCGTGACGACGGTTGCCGTCGCGCAGGCCAAGCCCGCCAAGAAGGCGGCAGCGGCTGCCGCCGCGGCCGCGGCGCCGACCGGCGCGCCGGCCACCTACATGCCGGGCGCGGTGCCGCCGCCGGGCGTCAATGCGCGCTCCTGGGTGCTGGTCGACGCGAGCAGCAACCAGGTGCTGGCTTCCGGCAACGCGGACGAGCGCGTCGAGCCGGCCTCGCTGACCAAGCTGATGACGGCCTACCTGGTGTTCGAGGCGCTCTCCACCAAGAAGATCTCGATGGAGCAGATCGTCACGCCGAGCGAGGCGGTGCGCCGCGTCGGCACCGACGAGTCGCGCATGTTCATCGAGGCCAACAAGCCGGTCTCGGTGCACGACCTGGTGTACGGCATGATCATCCAGTCGGGCAACGACGCGGCGATCGCGCTGGCCGAACTGGTGGGCGGCAGCGAATCGCAGTTCGTCAACATGATGAACGCCGAGGCGCAGAAGCTCGGCATGTCGGGCACCCACTTCGCCGACGTGAACGGCATGCCCGACCCGCAGCACTACACCACGGCGGGCGACCTGGCCAAGCTGTCGGCGCGCCTGATCCGCGACTTCCCCGACTACTACAACATCTTCTCGGTCAAGGAATTCAGCTACAACAACATCCGCCAGCCGAACCGCAACCGGCTGCTGTGGATCGACCCGACCGTCGACGGCCTGAAGACCGGCCACACCCAGGCCGCCGGCTACTGCCTGATCGCCTCGGCCAAGCGTCCGCTGCCGGGCGCCGACGGCGGCACGCGCCGCCTGGTCTCGGTGATGATGGGCGAGACCAAGGAAAGCGACCGCGTGCAGGACAGCATGAAGATGCTGAACTACGGCTACAGCGCCTTCGATGCGGTGCGCCTGTACAAGGGCGGCCAGGCCGTCGAGACGCCGCGCGTCTACAAGGGTCGGGCCAATTCCGTGCAGGTCGGCGTGCAGAAGGACCAGTTCGTCACGCTGCCCAAGGGCGTGGGCGACAAGGTCAAGCCGCAGGTCACGCTGAACACGCCGCTGATCGCGCCGCTGGCCGAAGGCCAGCAGGTCGGCACGGTGCAGTTCGTGGCCGACGGCAAGACCGTCGCGCAATTCCCGGTGGTGGCGCTGCAGGCGGTGCCGGAAGCGGGCCTGCTCGGCCGGATCTGGGATTCGATCCTGCTGATGTTCAGCAAGAAGTAAGCTTCGACGCGCTCGGCACGACGCCGGCGCGCCGCAAGCGGTAAGCTGTCGGCGCGGGGCCGTCCCGCGCCCGTCATCTTTTCCACCTTGATCGCCATGAGCCAAGCTGAGTTCGATCCGGTCGTCCATCTGAGCGTGTCCTCGCAGGAGCAACGGGTGCCGCTGTCCGAGGCGCGCGTGCCGGTGCTCGATCGCGGTTTCATCTTCGGCGACGGCGTCTACGAGGTGGTGCCGCTGTACGCGGTGGAAGGCGGCGGACGCAAGCCGTTCCGGCTGCCGCAGCACCTGGCGCGGCTGGACCGCAGCCTGAAGAAGCTCGGCATCCCCAATCCGCGCGACGATGCCGGCTGGCGAGCGCTGCTCGACGAGCTGCTGGAAGCGAACGCGGCCGGGCTCGGTGACGGCCAGCATGCCAAGGCCTACCTGCAGATCACGCGCGGCGTCGCCAGGCGCGGCCACGCGTTTCCGGCCGAGGTCACGCCCACCGTGTTCATGATGGTCAGCCCGATGGAGCTGCCCGGCAACGAGATGCGCACCACCGGCGTGCGCTGCGTGACGGCCGAGGATCGCCGCTGGCTGCACGCCGACATCAAGTCCACCTCGCTGCTTGGCAACGTGCTGATGGCCCAGCATGCGGCCGAGCGCGAAGCCTTCGAGACCATCCAGCTGCGCGACGGCAACCTCACCGAGGGTTCCTCCTCGAACGTCTGGGTGGTGAAGAACGGCGAGCTGCTCGCGCCGCCGCGCAGCAACAAGATCCTCGAGGGGATCCGCTACGCGCTGCTCGAGGAGTTGGCCGAGGCCTGCGGGATCCCCTTCGTGGCGCGCGAGATCAACGAGGCCGAGCTGCGCGCGGCCGACGAGATCCTGCTCAGCTCGGCGACCAAGGAAGTGCTGCCGGTCACCTCGCTCGACCAGTTGCCGGTGCAGGATGGCCGCCCCGGCCCGGTCTACATCGCGCTCTACGAGGCCTACCAGCGCGCCAAGGCGAGCGAGCTGGCGGCGGCCTGAGCCTGCCGGTGGGGCCTGGCGGCACCCACTGGTTTTTCATCGATTCCTTCTGGAGAAGCTTATGACCACCGACCCGTCCAAGACAGTCGAACTGACTGGCGCGATCGATACCAGGAAGGAGACGCTGCTCGAATTCCCCTGCGATTTCCCGATCAAGATCATGGGCAAGGCGCATCCCGAGTTCAAGGACACCATCTTCAAGGTGGTGGCCGTGCACGACAACGAGATCGACCTCGAGAAGATCGAGGAGCGCTCCTCCAGCGGCGGCAACTACACGGGCCTGACCATCACCGTGCGCGCCACCAGCCAGCAGCAGCTCGACGACATCTATCGCTCGCTGACCGGCCATCCGATGGTGAAGGTCGTCCTCTAGGCGCGAGCGCGCCGCGGGCCGGCCCGGCCGGCCTCATTCCTCCCGCTTCGGCGCGGCCGCCATGGCCGCGCCGGGCAGCCCGGGAGCGTCGGCCGTGCCGGCTCCCGCGAGGCCTGCCTGCGCCGGCATCCCGCCCGGCGGCTTTCCCCCGATCGTTTCCCCCTCCCCGTTTCGCGCGGCCCGCCGGGCCAGGCGCTCGGCATCGATGCGCAGCCATTCCCGTTCGAAGTGCGCCAGTTCCGCCAGCAGCCAGGTGCGGAAGGCCTGCACGCGCGGCGCGGCCAGCCGCGAGGGCAGGCAGACGAAATAGCAGTGCCAGGGGCTCGGCCCGTCGATGTCGAACAGGCGCACGATGCGTCCCGCGTCGAGTTCGGCCGCGGCCAGCGAGCGGCGCACCAGGGCGATGCCCTGGCCGTCGATGGCGGCCTGCACCAGTTGCGAGGAATCCTGGAACAGCAGGCCGCGCTTGGGCTCGCTGAGCGTCTCCAGGCCCGCCGCGTCGAACCAGGGGCGCCAGAGCTCGTCGTCGGAGCGCAGCAGCGGGTAGCGGGCCAGGTCGGCCGGCTCCCTGGGCAGCACGCCGCCGTTCAGGCTCGGCGCGCAGGCCGGGAAGAACATCTCGTCGAACAGCTTCTCCACGTGCAGGCCCGGGTAGTGGCCGTTGCCGAAGCGGATCGCGATGTCGACGTCGTCGCGCGAGAAGTCGGTCAGCGAGTTGGTGGACTGCAGTTCGAGGTCGATGTCGGGATGGCGGTCGATGAAGGAGCCGACGCGCGGTGTGATCCAGCGCGCCGCGAAGGACTGCAGCGAGGACACCACCAGGCGGTTGCCGCGGTCGGCGGCGCGCACGTCCTGGGTGGCGTCGAGCAGGATGGTCAGCGCGGCGCGCACCTGGCGCGCGTAGCGCTCGCCCGATTCGGTCAGCGACAGGCGCTTGCCGTGCCGCACGAACAGCGGCACCCCGAGCTCCTCCTCGAGCGCGCGCACCTGGTGGCTGATCGCGCCGTGGGTGACGAACAGCTCGTCGGCCGCGCGCGAGAAGCTCTCGTGGCGGGCGGCGGCCTCGAAGGCGCGCAGGGCATTCAGCGGGGGGAGTTTGCGCAGGTCCACTTGCTAATTTTTCTCACAAGAACGTGAAAACGTATCGTTTTACGTAAACCCTTGATGTGCCTACGATTGTAGCCATTCCCCCGCTGTTTCCGGAGCGCATCATGAGAGAAATATCGTCAAGCGTCACCTTCGAGATCCAACCCGGCGAAACCGTGCCGATGAAGGTCGTGCACAGCACGCGGCTCAGCATCCAGGGCGCGACGGTATGGGCCACGCGCAGCGAGGATGTCGACGACTACTTCCTGGCGCCGGGCGCGAACCTGCGGCTGCGCCGCGGCGAGCGGCTGTGGCTGGCCGTGGAAGGGCCCGAGGTGGCCCGCGTATCGTTCAGCGTCGGCGCGCCGGCGCCCGGCGAGGTCGCCCACACGGCGCTCACGCGCCTGGGCAACTGGCTCTCGGCGCGCCTGCACGACGGCTGGCGCACGGTCTGAGCGATGGTCCCGCCGACACGCGCCCGCCCGGCGGCGCGTGTCGGTTTTCGGTAAACTAGCGTCCATGTCAGCGCCGGCCCCCATCAACTTGTCCCCGATTTCCACCGATCCCGCCGCGACGGCCGCCCCCGAGGCGGCTGCCGCGGCGCCGTTCGTGGTGCGCTGGCTCGGCTCGGCGCCCTACGAGCCGACCTTCGAGGCGATGCGCGCCTTCACCGATTCACGCACGCCCGAGACGGCCGACGAGATCTGGCTGGTCGAACATCCCCCCGTCTACACGCTCGGCCTGGCCGGCGACCCGGCGCACCTGCTGGTGGCCGACAGCGGAGTGCCGCTGGTCAAGGTGGACCGGGGCGGGCAGATCACCTATCACGGCCCGGGCCAGATCGTCGCCTACCTGCTGGTCGAGCTGCGCCGCCGCAAGCTGACGGTGCGCGGCATGGTCGAGCGGATCGAGCAGGCCGTGATCGACACCCTCGCGGCGTATAATCTCGCGTCGGTCCGCAAGGCGGGCGCGCCCGGCATCTATGTGGAATCAGGGCCGCATGCGGGCGCGAAGATCGCCGCCCTCGGCCTGAAGATACGCAACGGATGCAGCTATCACGGGTTGAGCCTGAACGTCCGGATGGACCTCGGCCCGTTTCTCGCGATCAATCCGTGCGGCTACGCGGGACTCGAGACGGTCGACATGGCGAGCGTGGGCGTGCTTGCCGACTGGCGCGACGTGGCCGACACGCTCGTGCGCCGTCTGACCGCCAACCTCGACGGCGCCACCGTCGCCGCATTGCCGCAGGCACTGGAACACACGAATGACTGACGTAACCGCAACCCCCGCATCGGCCGCCGCGGCCGAACCCGCCGTCTACGATCCGAGCGCGAAGCAGAAGGCCCAGGCCAAGACGGCGCGCATCCCGATCAAGATCGTGCCGATCGAGAAGCTCAAGAAGCCCGAGTGGATCCGCGTGAAGGCGGCCACCGGCAGCTCGCGCTTCAACGAGATCAAGACCATCCTGCGCGAGCACAACCTGCACACGGTGTGCGAGGAAGCGAGCTGCCCGAACATCGGCGAGTGTTTCGGCAAGGGCACGGCGACCTTCATGATCATGGGCGACAAGTGCACGCGGCGCTGCCCGTTCTGCGACGTCGGCCACGGCCGCCCCGATCCGCTCGATCCTGACGAACCGGTCAACCTGGCCAAGACGATCGGCGCGCTGCGCCTGAAGTACGTGGTGATCACCAGCGTCGACCGCGACGACCTGCGCGACGGCGGCGCCGGCCACTTCGTCGAGTGCATCCGCCATGTGCGCGAGCATTCGCCGGAAACGCGCATCGAGATCCTCACGCCGGACTTCCGCGGCCGCCTGGACCGCGCGCTGGGCATCCTCAATGCCGCGCCGCCCGACGTCATGAACCACAACCTCGAAACCGTGCCGCGCCTCTACAAGGAAGCGCGCCCGGGCTCGGACTACGCGCATTCGCTGAAGCTGCTGAAGGACTTCAAGGCGCTGCATCCGGACGTCGCCACCAAGTCGGGCCTGATGGTCGGCCTGGGCGAGACGCCCGAGGAAATCCTGCAGGTGATGCGCGACCTGCGCGAGCACGACGTCGACATGCTGACCATCGGCCAGTACCTGCAGCCTTCCGAGCATCACCTGCCGGTGCGCGAGTACGTGCATCCCGACGTCTTCAAGATGTACGAGGAAGAGGCCTACAAGATGGGCTTCACGCATGCGGCGGTGGGCGCGATGGTGCGTTCGAGCTATCACGCCGACCTGCAGGCGCACGGCGCCGGCGTGGTCTGAGCCGGCTGCTTCCGGGTTCGCCTGCTTCCAGCCCTGCCTGCCGGGCCGCTTCGGCGGCCGTCATGAAAAACCCGCCGCGAGGCGGGTTTTTTGTTGGCGGCGCGGCTCGCCGCGGGCCGCGGCCGTTTGCTGGGCGAGGCGGCCTTCGCGCTCGCGCCGCGCTGCGCGCCCGATCGTCGGCCGTATCCGGTCGAACGCGAAAAGCATAGCGCCAGCAGCGTCAATTGCATCGCAGAAATGATTGGAACGGCGCCGCCGCGCAATCTCTATAGTCGGGCGTTTTCGTGCCACCGCATCCGACTCGTAGAGGTGATTCATGCCGCGTTTCCGTTCCGTCCTGACCGCCGCGCTGGCCGGCGCCGTCGCCACGCTCAGCCTTGCCGCCGCGCCCGCGCGCGCCGCCGACAAGGAGGTGGTGATCGCCTACCAGGACATGGTGGTGCCCTGGCGCTACGCGCAGGCCACCGGCGAGGTGGAGAAGGCGACCGGCTACAAGGTGACGTTCCGCAAGCTCGGCAGCGGCGCCGACGTGATCCGCGCGCTGGCCTCGGGCTCGGTGCAGGTCGGCGAGGCCGGCTCGGCGCCGGTTGCCGCGGGCCTCTCGCAGGGCGTCGATCTCTCGCTGTTCTGGATCCTCGACAACATCAACGACGCCGAGGCGCTGGTCGCCCGCGACGGCTCGGGCGTGACCAGCGTGGCGGGCCTCAAGGGCCACAAGCTCGGCGTGCCCTTCGTCTCGACCTCGCACTTCCACGCGCTGGTCGCCCTGCAGCAGGCCGGTGTCGATCCCAACCAGGTGAAGATCGTCAACCTGCGTCCGCCCGAGGTGGCGGCGGCCTGGGCGCGCGGCGACATCGACGCGACCTACATCTGGGATCCGGTGCTTGCCAAGGTCAAGCAGAACGGCAAGGTGCTGATCACCTCGGGCCGGGTCGCCAAGGCCAGCGGCAAGGCCACCTTCGACGGCTTCGTGGCGACCCGCGCCTTCGCGCGCGACAACCCCGAGTTCCTGAGGCGCTTCGTCAAGGTGCTGGCGGCGGCCGATGCCGACTACCGCGCGCATCCGGCCGCCTGGGGCAAGGGTTCGGCGCAGGCCGCGGCGGTTGCCAAGGAGTCCGGAGCGAACCCCGACGAGGTGCCGGCCAGCCTCGCGCTCTATGCCTTCCCCTCGCCGGCCGAGCAGGCCTCGGCCACCTGGCTGGGCGGCGGCGCGCAATCGGGCGCGGCGAAGTCGCTGGCGGCCACCGCGGCCTTCCTGAAGGCGCAGGGCACCATCCAGACGGTGCTGCCCGACTACTCGGTCGGCGTCGATCCGCAATTCGTGAAGGCCGCCGCGCATTGAGCGACGGCCGGGAGGCATCAGCATGAGCACGCTCGATATCCGGCGGCTGTCGGTCGCCTATCCGGGAGAGCGCGGGCGGGAAGGCACGCGCGCGCTCGATGAAGTCGACCTGTCAATCGGGGCCGGCGAATTCGTGGTCGCGGTCGGCGCCTCGGGCTGCGGCAAGACCAGTCTGCTGAACTGCATCGCCGGCTTCGTCGAACCCAGCGCCGGCGAGGTGCTGCTCGACGGCGAACCCGTCACCGGCCCGGGCGCCGATCGCGGCGTGGTGTTCCAGAAATACGCGCTGCTACCCTGGCTTGACGTGCTCGGCAACGTGGCGCTGGGGCTGCGCTTCCAGCGTGTCGCGAAGGCCGAGCGCGAGGCGCGCGCGCGCCGGATGCTGGCCCTGGTCGGGCTCGAGCGATACGCGCATGCGCGCGTCTACGAGCTGTCGGGCGGCATGCAGCAACGGGTGGGCATCGCGCGGGCGCTGGCGGGCGATCCGCGCGTGCTGCTGATGGACGAGCCGATGGGCGCGCTCGACGCGATGACGCGCGAGACCATGCAGGAGCTGGTGCTCGATCTGTGGGCGCGCACCGGCAAGACCGTGTTCTTCATCACGCACGACGTCGAGGAGGCGCTGTTCCTCGGCACGCGGGTGGTGGTGATGACGCCGGGGCCGGGGCGCATCGCCGAATCGCATGAACTGCCGTTCGCGCGGCAGTACGTGCGCACGCGCGATGCGCGCGCGGTGAAGTCCTCGCCCGAGTTCATCGCCTGGCGCGAGCGGCTGATCGGCCGCCTGCATGGGCGCGATACCGATACCGCCAGGGAGGCCGCATGAGCACGACCGACGACGTTCGCGCGCGCACGGTGACCTGGCAGACCGGGACGATCGTGAGCGCGGGCGGCGAGGCAGCCGCGCGCGGGTCTCGTGCGACGCTCGCGGCGGCTGGCGCGCGTGCGCCGGAAGGTGCCGGTGCTGGTGCCGGCGATGGCGCGCACGCGGGTGTACCGCGCGCCGCCTCGCGTC
>NZ_VWWC01000217.1:0-9990 GCF_011753175.1 Burkholderia sp. Cy-637
CTCGCTGCCGGCCTCGCGCCGTGCCCGCGCCGCGCGGGCCGCGTCGGGAGTCGGCCGTCGCGCGGCGGCCGGCTTCACGCTGATCGAGCTGCTGGTGACGCTGGCGATCCTCGGCGTGCTGGCCAGCATGACCGTGCCGGTGGCGCAGGTGATGCGCCAGCGCGAGCGCGAGCAGGAGCTGCGCGAGGCGCTGCACGAGATCCGCGCCGCGCTCGACGCCTACAAGCTGGCCGGCAAGGACGGCCGGGTGCCGGTGGAGAACGGCGGCAGCGGTTATCCGCCGAAGCTTTCCGTGCTGGTCGACGGCGTGAAGGACCAGACCGACCCGAAGGGCCGCAAGATCTATTTCCTGCGGCGCATGCCGCGCGACCCGATGAACCACGACGCGCAGCTCGACGCCGCCGATACCTGGGGCAAGCGTGCCTACGCGAGCGAACCCGACGAGCCGGAGGAGGGCGACGACGTCTACGACGTGTATTCGCTCTCGCCGGGCATTGGCCTGAACGGCATTCCCTACCGGAAATGGTGATGGCGACGAGACTTTCGATCCTGGCGGCGCGCCGCGCCGGCAAGCGCCGCGGCTTCACGCTGATCGAGCTGCTGCTGGTGCTGTCGATCATCGCGCTGATGCTGACCATCGCGCTGCCGCAGTATTTCCACTCGATCGACGCATCGAAGGAAAAGATCCTGGCCGAGAACCTGCACGCCACGCGCGATGCGATCGACCAGTTCTACGGCGACCTGGGGCGGTATCCCGATTCGCTGCAGGAGCTGGTCGACCGGCACTACCTGCGCACGCTGCCGTTCGACCCGGTCGCCGACAACGCCACCAGCTGGCAGATCATCGCGCCCGAGGAGCAATTCCCCGGCAAGGTCTACGACCTCAAGAGCGGCGCGCAGGGCAGCACGCTCGACGGGCGGCCGTTCGATTCCTTATGACGGCGACGGCGCGTTCGGGGGCTGGCGCGACGGCGCGCGCGGGCGGCCACGATGGCGCGCGCCCGGATTTCGCGCGTTCTCCGCGGGTCGCTTCGCTGGGCGCGCAGATGGCGCGTCGACGTCGGCCTCGGCCGTCGCTTCCGGCGCCGCGCGGGCAGCGCGGCTACGCCTATATCGCGCTGCTGATCGGCATCGCCATCGTCGGCGTGGCGGCGGCCGCCACCATCCAGCTCGGCGCGCTCTACCAGCGGCGCATGGCCGAGAAGGCGCTGCTCGAGGTCGGCGGCGCGTTCCAGCGCGCCCTGCTCAGCTACGCCGACGCCACGCCGGCCGGCCTGCCGCGCCAGCCGCGCACGCTCCAGGACCTGGTGCACGATCCGCGTTATCCGAATCCGGTGCGCCACCTGCGCCGCGTCTATGCCGATCCGCTGACCGGCAAGGCCGACTGGGTGCTGGTGCGCTCGCCCGACGGGCAGACCATCGTCGGCATCCACAGCGCCTCGCGCGCGCGGCCGATCCAGCTCAAGCTGTTTCCCGAGGAATTCCGCGGTTTCGAGAATCGGCGCAGTTATACGCAATGGGTGTTCGTCGCGCGCCGGCCACTGCTCGCGGTGGGCGGGCGCGCGCCCAACGCGGGCGTGCCGGCCTCGCCCGACGGCACGCCGCTGCCCGATGCGCTGCCGCCCGGCGGCGTGACGATGCCCGGCGGCATGACGGCCGGCGATCCGGTGGCCGGCAAGGCCGACGATGACGGTTTTCCGGACAACGGCTGGCCGAGCGGCGACGGCTTTTCGACGGGCGGTGGGTATGGCGGCAGCAACGGCTTCGGCAGCGGCAATGGTTTCGGTGGCGGCAGCGGTTTCGCGAATGGCGGCGCTTCGGCGAACGGCGGCGGCTTTTCGAACGATGGCGGTTTTTCCACCGGCGGCGGGTTCTCGAACAGCGGCGGTTTCTCGAATGGCGGCGGTTTTTCGGGCGGCGGCTTTTCGAGCAACGGCGCTTATTCGTCTGGCAACGGTTCCTCGGTCGGTGGCGGTTTCTCGAATGGCGGCGGCTTCTCGTCGGGCTACGGCGCCAATCGCTGAGTCGCGCGCTCAGGCGCAGTCGAGATCCTCCTGGCCGAGGCGCCAGGCCGCGAGTTCGGCGGCCATCGCGAGCCGCAGCGCCGCATAGGCCTCGACCAGCCGGTCGAGCGTGAAGGCGCGATTGAGCCCGCTCGGGTTCGGCAACACCCAGGCGCGGGCGGCCTCGAAGCGCTCCGGCTGCTCGCCCCATTCGATCTCGCGCCGGCCCGCGATCGCCGCATAGGCCGGCTTGCCGAGAAAAGCCACGGCACCCGGCCGGAAGTGCGCGATCTTGGCGCGAAACGGCGCGACGGCATCGCTCATCTCGCCCGCCGCGAGATCGGTGGCGCGCCGCGTCGCGCGCGTGGCCATCGCCGTGATCCCGCAACCCTCGCGCAGCAGCGCGCGATCGTCCTCGGCGCGCAGCCGCTCGGCCGTGAAGCCGGCGCGGTGCAGCGCCGGCCAGAAGCGGTTCGAGGCCGAACCGAAGTTGTGCCCCGATTGCGCCGCCAGCGGGCTCGGGTTGATCCCGCAGAACACCACGGGCAGGCCGGGCAGCAGGACGTCGAAGGGCGAGAGGGGGACGGGCGGGATGGGCGGGTTCAAGGCGGGCAATCCAGGCGGGAGCGGAAATCGGACGATCCGTAATGTAGCCTGCGACGGCGCGTCAGGTTTACGTGTGTATCAAAATTGGTACGATTCGGGCATTATGCTCATCGGCCCGACTTCGATATGTCTGAATCTGTCGCCATAGTTCTTACGGTCCATTTCTTTGTCTCGGAGGCAGGTAACGAGCCGGTGCGCGTTTGGCTGAGGACATTGGACGAAACGGATAGACGCTCGATCGGCGCCGATATCAAGACAGTTCAGTTCGGCTGGCCGCTGGGCATGCCCTTGGTCAGGAAGCTTGGTGGCAATCTCTACGAGGTCAGGATCTGGCTGGCGGGGCGAATTGCCCGGATTCTATTCACGGTGGCGGGCCAGCAGATGGTATTGCTGCATGGCTTCATCAAGAAATCACGCAGCACGCCTCGGGATGATCTGGCGTTGGCGGTGGAGAGGATGAAGCGGGTGCACAAGGCCGCGAAATGAAAAAGTTGAACCGCATCTAACAAGACACGGATGGATGAGAAGGAGCGAATCATGGCAAACCAACACATCGGCAGCGATTTCGATGCGTTTCTCGCCGAGGACGCCATGCTCGAAGAGGCAGCGGCAATCGCGATGAAGCGGGTGATCGCCTGGCAGATCGAGCAGGAAATGAAAGTGCAGCACCTGACCAAGTCGGCCATGGCGGCTCGCATGAAGACGAGCCGTGCCGCGCTCAATCGCTTGCTCGATGCTACCGACACGAGTCTCACGCTGACGACGCTCGCGAGCGCCGCCAACGCTCTGGGAAAGAAGTTCCGGTTCGAATTGCTCGCGGCATGACGTCGAACGCGCCCCGAACCCCCTAGCCCGGCATCCCCGCCAGCTCCCCCATCGGCGCGAGCGCCGCATCCATCGCGGTGCGGAACACGCTGACGGTCTCCAGCAGCCGTTCGGCCTGCGAGACCAGCATCTCGGTGGCGGTGCTCGACTGCTCGACCAGCGCGGCGTTCTGCTGGGTGCTGTCCTCGAGCTGCTCGATCATGCCGCGCACCTCGCCGATCCGGTGCGTCTGCAGCCGGCAGGTGTCGTTGATCTCGCTCATGATCGACGTGACGTTGCGCGAGGACTGGATCACCTCGGCGATGGTCGAGCCGGCCACTTCCACCAGCCGCCCGCCGTCGCTCACGCGCGCATTGCTGTCGCGCACCAGCGACTTGATCTCCTTGGCCGCCGCCGCGCTCTTCTGCGCCAGGATCCGCACCTCGCCCGCCACCACCGCGAAGCCGCGCCCGTGGCCGCCCGCCTTGGCCGCCTCCACCGCGGCGTTGAGCGCGAGAATGTTGGTCTGGAAGGCGATCGCGTCGATCACGCCGATGATCTCGCCGATCCGGTGCGAGGAGCTGTCGATGTCGCGCATCGTGTCGACCACCCGGCCCACCGCGTCGCCGCCGTTGCCGGCCTTGGACGAGGCCTGGTTGGCGAGTTCGTCGGCGTGGCTGGCGTTGGAGGCGTTCTCGGAGACGCTCGCGTCGAACTCGCCGAGCGCGTGGGTGGCCTGCTCCAGCGCCACCGCCTGCTTGCTGGTGCGCGCGCTCAGGTCGTTGGTGCCGTGCGCGATCTCGCGGCTGGCCTGCACCACGCCATCGGCCGCCTCGCGCACGCGCGCGACGATCTCGGCCAGGCTGTCGCGCATCTTGGTGACGGCCGCCATCACGCTGGCCTCGTCCTCGCCGCGCGCGGGCGAGGGCACCGACAGGTTGCCGCCGCGGATCGCCTCGGCGAACTCGATCATCTCGCGCGGATCGGCGCCGAGCGTGGCGGCGATGTTGCGCGTCACCAGCCAGGCGATGCCCAGCCCCAGCGCGCAGGCCAGCGCGGTGATCGCGGCCATCACGATCTTGAACTCGCGGCTGATCTCGCGCGCCTCCAGCCCCTCGTTGGCGCTCAGCGATTCCTCGAAGTCGATCATGGTGTTGATGGCCGCCAGCCAGGCCACCAGCGCGGGCCGCGCGCCGTCGAGCAGCACCTTGCGCGCCGCGTCGGACTGGCCCTGCGTCTGCAGCTCGATCACCTGGTCGATCAGCGGCATGGCCTGCGCCTGCGCGCGGCGGATGCCCTGGTAGATCGACTTCTCCTCGGGAGAGACGTTGTCGCTGGGCAGGAACACGGTCTCGAAGGGCCGGGCCGATTCCTCGTAGTCGCGCTGCAGCTTGCGGATGTGCTCGACCACCGTCGGCAGTTCGTCGGGGCCGACCAGGATCACGTCGCGCAGCGCGATCGAGCGGTCGTGCACGCTGCCGCGGAAGTTGATCGCGTAGCGTTCCTTCACGCCGTTCAGGTCGATGATGTCGTCGAGCCGCTCGCGGATGTTCTGCACCTGCACGATCGCGATGATGGCCAGCGCCACCATCCCCAGCAGCATCATGCCGAAGCTGAGTACGAGCTTGCCGCGCACACTGCGAATCCGAATCTTCATGTGTTTCCCCGTTTGCCTGGACTGGTCTGGTCTTGTGTGATGCCGCGCGGCCCCGTCCCCAGGCACTGGGCGGGCACGCATGCGGTGGCTTGGCGCGGGACTGCCGTGCCGGCCACCATGCAAACGATTCGATACGTCTGTTTATTCCGTTGTTTTTGCGATTTGGTTACAGCGGGCATCAAATTCAGTCGCGGCGGGTGGGAGCAAGGGAGCAGGGGGGAGGCCGCGCGCCGTCGCCGGGGCGGCTGACAGAAGCGGTTGATAGGGGCGGCTGACAGAAGCAGCTAACAGAACCGGTCGATAGAGGCGGCTGGGAGCGCCGCTGCTCGATATCGGTGATCAAGAGCGATGGTCGGCAGGAGCAGCGGCGGGGCGGCCCACGGAAATGACCGCCGGCCGTGGCCGGCAGGGGGCGGCCGACGAGAGTGCGCGGCAGGAGCGGCGAAAGGCGGCCGGCAGGAACGCTTGCCGGCCCGCCGCCGACTCAGGCGTCCGAGGCGCCGTGCTCGATGCCGGCCAGCACCGCGCGCACCGAAGCCAGCAACTCGTCGGACAGCGCCGCGTCCACCTTGGCGATCGCGCGGGCCGCGGCCACCGCGCCGATCTGCGCGGCGATGGTGGTGAAGGCGATGCGCCGCCGCTGCTCGGCCGGCAGGGCCGGGTCGATGCTGGCCTCGACGATTTCGGCCATCCCCATGAAACCCTCGGTGAAGCTGGCGCTGACCGCCTCGCCCTGGCGCGCCGCCTCGCTGGCCGAGGCCGCCAGCGGGCAGCCGACCAGCGAATCGCGCATGCGCGCCGAGAACAGGAAGTCGAGGTGGCGCTCCAGGTCGGGCGCCTCGCCTGCCGAGCGCGTCATCGAATCGAGGCTGGCCTCGAGCCCACGGGCCATCGCGGCGGCCGCCAGCGCCTCCTTCGAATCGAAATGCGCATAGAGCGCGCCGTGCGTGAGCCCGGCCTCGCGGCCGATGTCGGCCACGCCCACGCCGTCGATGCCGTGCTCGCGAAACAGCCGGCTGGCCGCCTGCAACAAGGCTTCCCGGTTTTCCGCCGCCTTTTCCTTCGATACCCGCATGAGCCGCTCCCGCAAGAATGTTCTTGATTTTAGTTACGGTCACAATTAATGTCACTAACATTGCGACTGCAATCAAAAACTGGAATCCGCGGCGGCCGACGCGGGCTCCGGTGTCTTCTCACCGTTCCATCCACGCAGGATCACACCGACATGCGCTATTCCCTGTTTGGCAAGCACACCGGGCTGCGAGTCTCCGAACTCGTGCTCGGTGCCGGCAATTTCGGCACGCGCTGGGGCCATGGCGCCGAGCCCGACGAAGTGCGTCGCATGCTCGACGCCTATGCCGAGGCCGGCGGCAATTTCATCGATACCGCCGACAGCTACCAGTTCGGCCAGTCCGAGGAACTGCTCGGCGAGCTGCTGCAAGGCCGCCGCGACGATTTCGTGCTGGCCACCAAGTACACGCAGCGGGCCAGCCCGAAGGACGGCATCCTGGTCACCGGCAACAGCCGCAAGGCGATGATCGCCTCGGCCGAGGCCAGCCTGAAGCGCCTCAAGACCGACCACATCGATCTCTACTGGGCGCACATGGACGACCAGGTCACGCCGCTCGAGGAGATCGTGCGCGGCTTCGACGACCTGGCGCGCGCCGGCAAGATCCTCTACGCCGGCTTCTCCGATTTCCCGGCCTGGCGCGTGGCGCGCGCGGCCACCCTGGCCGAGCTGCGCGGCAGCCTGCCGATCGCGGGGCTGCAGGTGGAGCACAGCCTGGTGCAGCGCGTGACCGAGCAGGACCTGCTGCCGGCCGGGCGGGCGCTGGGGCTCGGCATCGCGGCCTGGTCGCCGCTGGGCGGCGGGATGCTGACGGGCAAGTATCGCCAGGGCGAGAAGGGGCGCCTGGAGGGCCTGGGCGGGCGCGTGTTCCAGCCCGAGGACAGCCCGCAGCGCAGCGCGATCCTCGATGCGGTGCTGGAGGCCGCGCGCGAGCTCGGCGTGAGCCCGGGCGAGGTGGCGATCGCCTGGGTGGCCGCCAAGGGTTCGCTGCCGATCATCGGGCCGCGCAGCCTGGTCCAGCTCGAGAACAACCTGGCCGCCGCGAAGCTGCGCCTGCCGGACGAGCTGGTCGCGCGGCTCGACGCGGTCAGCGCGCTGCCGCCGGTGTTCCCCTACACCATCATCGACAGCGAGGCGACGCGCCAGCGCATCTCGGGCGGCAAGTACGCGCTGCTCGACCTGCCGGCCGAGCCGGTGGCCTGAGCGGGCGGCCGGGCGCGGCGCGGGTTGCTCCGGCTGGTCGCGCCCGGCCCTGCCTCGCCTGGCGGGGCATTCAGCCCTCGAACTTCACGCTGCGCCTGGCGCGTTCGTCCACCGTCAGCGAGAACACGTCGGGCCGCGCGTAGTGGCCGGTCACGTCGAGGTCATAGCGGGCGCGCACCAGCTCGGCCGTGTCGACCTCGGCCACCACCAGGCCGGTCTCGCCCTTGAGCGGGCCGGCCAGCACCTCGCCGAGCGGCCCGACGATCACGCTGCCGCCGTTGATCAGCGGCCGTTGCGGGTCCCAGTCGGGCACCTCGATGCCGAGCTCGGCGGGCGAGGGCTGCACCTGGCAGGCCGATACCACGAAGCAGCGTCCCTCGTGCGCGATATGGCGCATCGAGCTCTGCCAGATGTCGCGCTCGTCGACGGTCGGCGCGCACCAGATCTCGACGCCCTTGGCGTACATCGCCATGCGCAGCAGCGGCATGTGGTTCTCCCAGCAGATCGCCGCGCCGGCCAGCCCCGCCGCGGTGGGCACGGCCGGCAGTGTGGAGCCGTCGCCCTGCCCCCAGATCAGCCGCTCGGTGCCGGTCGGCATCAGCTTGCGATGCTTGGCGACCAGCCCGCCGACGGGATCGAGGAACAGCGCCGTGCAGTAGAGCGTCGCGCCGGCACGCTCGATCACGCCGATCACCAGCGAGGCGCCGGTGCGCGCCGACAGCTCGGCCAGTGCCTCGGTCTCGGGGCCCGGCACGTCGATCGCGTTGTCGTGATAGCGCGCGTAGGCTTCGCGGCCCTCGGGCAGCCGGTAGCCCAGGCGCGTGCCGAAGATCTCGCCCTTCGGGTAACCGCCCAGCAGCGCCTCGGGCATCACCACCAGGGCGAGTTCCCGGGCGCGGATCGCGTCCTCCCAGGCGAGGATGCGCTGGAGCGTGTCGGCCTTGCCGAGCGGGGATGCGCCGATCTGCAGCGCGGCGATGCGGGATTGCGTCATGGAAGCCTCCAGGGCGGGCGAAGGTGGCGCGGCGGCGCGGCCGTCGCGATATCGATGCGGAGCGCGGCGGCCGGCCTTCGCATTGCCGTCGATTCCCGCTCCGATGCCCGTATCATGGCGCGATGCCTTGCCCGGCAACACCTGCCGGGCCACTTTCCGATATGAACCCGATGAATATCGCCGACGTCGACCTGAACCTGCTGAAAGTCTTCGAGGCCCTGTTCGACGAGGGCGGCGCGAGCCGCGCGGCGATCCGGCTCGACCTCACGCAGTCGGCGGTCAGCGCGGCGCTGCGGCGACTGCGCGAGCTGTACGGCGATCCGTTGTTCGTGCGCACCGGGCGGGGCCTCGCACCCACCGCGCGGGCCCGCGAGCTGGAGCCGCTGATCGGCGAGGCGCTCGAACGCTGCCGCCAGAGCCTGGCCTTCGGCGCGCCGGCGCCGGCCTCGTTCGCGGGGCGCGCGGTATCGGTGGCGATGTCGGACGATTTCGAGATCGCCTTCGGCGGCCGCCTGATCGCGCGCGTCGCGCAGCTCGCGCCGGGGCTGCGTCTGATCTTCCGGCAGACCCACAGCCAGATCGTCGGCGATGCGCTGGCCAATCGCGAGATGGACCTGGCGATCGCGGCGGGCGGCTTCGCCACGCGCGGGCTTGGGCATGTGGCGCTGGGCAATGGCGGCTACGCTTGCCTGGTCGATCCCTGCCACGCCGCGGGCGGCGATGCGAATCCAAGTGGAAGCGGCGCGCCGCATCGCCATTCCGGCCGAGGTTCCACCGCAAGCGGCGCGAACGACGCAAGCGGCGGCCCGCGGGCCGATGACGCGGCCGCCCGCGCGGTGTTGAGCCTCGACGATTTCCTCGCGCGCGAGCATGTGCTGGTGTCCTCGGGCGGGGTGGTCGGGATCGTCGACGAGGCGCTGGCCGAGCTGGGCAGGCGCCGCACGGTGCGCGCCTCGACCACGCATTTCGCGGCGCTGCCCTTCCTGCTGCGCGGCACGCCGGCGGTGGCCACCATTCCGTATCACGCGGCGCAGGCCATCGCGCGTCTGGGCGGGCTGCGCCTGGCGGCCTGCCCGCTGGCGCTGCCGGCGTATCCCGTTGCGCTCGGCTGGCGCGTCAGCGCCCTGAAGGATGCCGCGGTGGCCAAGGTGCGCACCGCGATCGTCGAGTGTTTCGAGGGGTTCGGGCGGAACTGAGCGAGCGCCGTCGCGCGCGGGCCCGGCGGCGGCGCAATGGCCGGGATCTCGACGGTAGCGATCGGCGCCGCGCTCGCCGCATTCGCCGCATTCGCCGCGGCATGTCCGGGGCGCCTCCTCGGGCGCGCGGCAAGCGGTCCGCCGCAGGCTCGCATGCGCCCCGTGCCGCGAAAGCAGCCATTGTCATGTTGCAGCGGTTACCATCGGCGGGTTCCTCGTTGTCACGAAACTGTCACATGGTTTCGGCAAGACAAGGACGAGGACAGCCCGAACCGCACCAGCCCGGCAGGGCACCCCAACTGGAGGATGACGACGTGACCGACCCGATCGACCCGACCACCCGCCCGGGCCAGCAACCGGCCGATCCCGAGGCGCGGCCCGGCCTCGCCGATGCCGCTCGCGATGCCGCGGGCCCCGACGATCCCGAGCGGCGCCGCGCGCTGGGCGGGATCGCAGCG
>NZ_VWWC01000218.1:0-9975 GCF_011753175.1 Burkholderia sp. Cy-637
GCGCCGGCAGCCGCGCGCGCGGCCGCCAAGCCGGCCGGCCCGGCGCCGACCACCACGATCTCGTAATGCGCCTTCATGATTCGGGATTCCAGGTGGTGTCGATGCGCATGCCGTCGCGGCAGGTCGTCTGGCAGGCCAGCACGTGCGCGCGGCCGTCGATGCCGACGCGACACTCCTGGCAGATGCCCATCCCGCACAGCATGGTGCGCGGCATGCCCTGCACCGAGCCGCGCGTGCCGCGCACACCGAGCGCGATCGTCAACGCCGCGGCAACGCTCGTGCCGGCCGGCACGCGGCAGGCCCGGCCGTCGATGCGGACTTCGACTTCGACGAGATTCGCGCCGCCACGATTGCGATCAGGCATGACCGACCTCCGGCATGGCGCGCGCCGGCCAATAAGGCTCGGGCGCGATCGGCGGCGCCTCGCCGAGCAGTTGCGTCGCGATCAGTTCGGCGGTGCTCAGCGAGGTGGTCACGCCCAGCCCCTCGTGGCCGGTCGCCAGCCACAGGCCGGCGCGGCCCGGCACCGGCCCGATCAGCGGCATGCCGTCGGGCGTGGCAGCGCGAAAACCGGTCCAGGCGCGCAGCGCATGCAGGTCGGCGAGGCCCGGCAGGTAACGCGTGGCGCGCGCCAGCATGCGTGCCAGCACCGGCATCTCGACGGCCGGATCGGTGCTGTCGAACTGCCGCGACGAGCCGATCAGGATCTGCCCGGTCGGCCGCGGCTGCGCATTGAAGGCCACCGAGGTGCCCTGCGCGTGATGGGCGCTCTTGATATAGCCGAGTTCGAGCAATTGATGCGTGATCGTGCCCGGATAACGATCCGTGATCAGCAGATGACCTTTCTTGGCCTGCAGGCTAATGCCGGGCACCAGCCGCGCGGCCTCGAGCCCGTTGGCGACGATCACCTGCGCGGCCGACAGCGTCTCGCCGCCCGCGGTGCGCAGCTCGGTGCCCGCCAGCGCGACCACGGCGGTGCGTTCGCGCACGCGGATCCGCGCCGCGCCCGGCGAATGCCGCAGCAGCCATTCGCTGGCCGAAGGCGCATAGACGATCCCGTCGCCCTCCACATACAAACCGCCCGCCAGACCCGCGGCCAGCATCGGCTCGCGTTCGCGCAGCGCGGCCGCGCCGATCGCCTCGGCCGACACGCCGGCCGCCAGGTAGCCGTCGCGCATCGCGCACGCCGCCTCGAGCTCCTCGTCGTCGGCGGCCACCCACAAGGTGCCGCAACGCCGATAGGCATCGCATTCGCGCAGGCTCGGCGCGAGCGCGCGCCAGCGCGCCAGCGAATCGCGCGTCAGCGCCAGCTCGGCCGGCGTATCGTTCATCACCACCAGATGGCCCATGCCGGCCGCGGTCGTGCCGCCGCCGATCCCGCCCGCGTCGAGCACCTCGACGGCCAGCCCGCGCGCGGCCAATGCCGCCGCGCAAGCCGCGCCGACGATCCCGGCGCCGATCACGATCGCATCCGCGCGCGCCATCAGCCGAGCCGGATCCCGTTCGCGAACGGATCGCCGTCCTCGAAGCAGAGCCGTCCCTCGGCCATCACGTGCGCGTGACCGGTGATGGTCGGCACGATCGCGGCCTCGCCCTCGATCGCCTCGTCATGCCGCACGTAGCTGACCTGGAACACGCTGCCGATCACGCTTTCCTGCCGCCATTCGGCATGTTCGGCGAGCTTGCCGTCGGCGGCCAGGCAGGCGGCCTTGGCGCTGGTGCCGGTGCCGCAGGGCGAGCGATCGTAGGCGTCGCCCGGGCACAGCACGAAGCTGCGGCTGTCGAGCCCCTCGCGCGAGGCCGGCCCGAATAGTTCGATATGGTCGATCAGCGCGCCGTGCGCGCCGGTGATGCCGGCGGCGATCAGCGCGTCGCGCGTGGCGCTCGAGAACGCGCCCAGCTCCTTCAGGTTCGCGGGTTCGACGCGGCGCCGATGCTCGTGCTCGGGCACCAGGAAGAACCAGTTGCCGCCCCAGGCGATATCGCCCGTCAGCGGGCCGTGGCCCGGCACCTCGACCGTCACGTCCTGGCGATGGCGATAGGCCGGCACGTTGCGCACCGACACGGAGCGATCCGCGTTCAGCGTCGCCTCGACGATGCCGACCGGCGTCTCGATGCGATGCGTGCCGGGGCCGATCCGCCCCAGGTGCGCGAGCGACACCACCAGGCCGATGGTGCCGTGCCCGCACATGCCGAGATACCCGACGTTGTTGAAGAAGATCACGCCGGCCGCGCAACCCGGATCGAGCGGCTCGCAAAGCAGCGCGCCGACCACCACGTCCGAGCCGCGCGGCTCGGTGACCACCGCCGCGCGCCAGTCGTCGTGGTGCGAGCGGAACCGTTCCAGCCGCTCGGCGAGCGTGCCGCCGCCGAGATCCGGCCCCCCGGACACGATCAGGCGGGTAGGCTCACCGCCGGTATGCGAATCGATGAAGTCGAGTGTTTTCATGCCGCTATCGTAGGAACCCGCCTCGCCTGGCGTCTTGGCGACATTATGCGCACGCCATGACGAAATCGGCATAGTCAGGGAAACCGCGCATATGCCGATTTCGTCATCCCCGACGCATCTGGCGCGCAAGACTGGCGCTTTTTCGCTACCTAGACTGCGCTGGAATCGCTCGCATCGTGCCGTCCCCCTCTGGTAGCGCGTTTGCTCGCCTGCCTCGCGGGTCGCCACGCGGCCGAGCCGATTTCAGCACAAGGCCCGCCACTCGCCGGTGGCGGCGTCGCGATCGCCAACAGGCCGGCACCACGCAGCCGGCCGCAGCAGCCAAAGGGGAAACGAAAGTGAAGCTGAAGATCTCGCAATTCGCGCTCGTCGCGGGCGCCGCCCTCGTCGCCGCGGGCACGCCGGCCTCGGCCGCCGACCTCGTCAAGATCGGCTTTGCCGCGCCGCTCACGGGCACGCAATCGAACTACGGCACCGACATGCAGAAAGGCGTGCAGCTCGCGATCGACGATTTCAACGCGACCAAGCCGGTGATCGGCGGCAAGCCCGTCACGTTCACGCTCGATTCGCAGGACGACCAGGCCGACCCGCGCACCGGCACCACGGTGGCGCAGCGGCTGATCGACGACGGCGTGTCCGGCATCATCGGCCACTTCAATTCGGGCACCAGCATCCCGGCCTCGGATCTCTACGAGCGCGCGGGGCTGCCGCAGGTCTCGATGGCCACCTCGCCGCAATACACGGCGCGCGGCTACAAGACCACCTTCCGGCTGCTGACCAGCGACGCGCAGGCCGGCCGCATCGTCGGCAGCTACGTGGTGAACACGCTGCACTACAAGCGCGTGGCGATCATCGACGATCGCACCGCCTACGGCCAGGGCATCGCCGACGAATTCGCCGCAGCCGTGCAGAAGGCCGGCGGCACCATCGTCAAGCGCGACTTCACCAACGACAAGGCGCTCGATTTCTCGGCGATCCTGACCAACCTGAAGGGCATGAATCCCGACGCGGTGTTCTACGGCGGCGGCGACGCGCAATCCTCGCCGATGATCCGCAAGATGCGCCAGCTCGGCATCAAGGCCGCCTTCGTCACCGGCGAGATGTCGAAGTCGCCCACCTTCCTGAAGGTCGGCGGCGAGGCGGCCGAGGGCGCGATCGTCTACATGGGCGGCCTGCCCAAGGAGAAGATGCCCGGCTTCGCGGGCTTCGAGCAACGCTACAAGGCGCGCTTCAAGGAGGAGGTGGTGACCTACTCGCCCTATTCCTACGACGGCACGATCGCCCTGCTCACCGCGATGAAGAACGCCAACTCGACCGACCCGAAGGTCTATGGGCCGTATCTCGACAAGGTGTCGATCAAGGGCGTGTCGGCCGCGACCATCGCCTACGATCCGAAGGGCGACCTGCGTGACGCGCCGGTCACGATCTACCGCGTCGACCACGGCGCGTTCAAGCCGGTCGACACCATCGCCGGCAACTGAGCCGCGGTGACCGGCCGGTCACGATCGACCGGCCGTCGCGCCGATACCACGCGGGCCGCCGTCGCGAGTCGATCGCGGCGGCGGCCCGTGTAGCTGCAGCATTGGCCACGTGCCCGGCGCGGCCGCGCCACGCCGCGGCACGGCCCGCTCGCCGTTCCCGCGCCGCCGCTTTTCGCGCCGTCAATGCGCGCGAACCCGCGCCCGAAGCCGCCTCCATGCCGTCGCGCCGCATCCTGTAGAATCGCCCGACCCGTCTGTCGCCGTCCCCGCGCGTTTCCGATCCCGAAGCCGCGCGGCCCGTGTCGCGAGCCGATCCGGCCCGCTGCGCGGGACGCCGTGCGGCGTCGCGCGCCGCGCACGCCGAGTTGAGAACCTCGATCGTCCTGACCATGCAAGCATACGAAACGGGCAGCGCGCCGAGCGCCGTTGCCGACCGCGCCCTGACGCGCAGCGACTACAAGACCTTGAGCCTGGCCGCACTCGGCGGCGCACTCGAGTTCTACGACTTCATCATCTTCGTGTTCTTCGCGCCAGCGATCGGGCAGTTGTTCTTCCCGCACGACATCCCCGACTGGCTGCGCCAGTTGCAGACCTTCGCGATCTTCGCGGCCGGCTACCTGGCGCGTCCGCTGGGCGGCATCATCATGGCCCACTTCGGCGACCTGGTCGGCCGCAAGCGCATGTTCACGCTGAGCGTGCTGCTGATGTCGGTGCCGACGCTGCTGATGGGCCTGCTGCCGACCTTCGACTCGATCGGCATCCTGGCTCCGGTGCTGCTCCTGCTGTTCCGCATCCTGCAGGGCGCGGCGGTGGGCGGCGAAGTGCCGGGCGCCTGGGTGTTCGTCTCCGAGCACGTGCCGGCGCGCCGCATCGGCTACGCCTGCGGCACGCTCACGGCGGGCCTCACGGCCGGCATCCTGCTCGGCTCGCTGGTGGCCGGCGGCATCAACCGGCACTTCTCGCCGGCCGAGATCAGCGCCTATGCCTGGCGCATCCCGTTCCTGCTCGGCGGCGTGTTCGGCCTGTTCTCGGTCTACCTGCGCCGCTGGCTGCACGAGACGCCAGTGTTCGCCGAGTTGCAGGCGCGCAAGGCGCTGGCCGCCGAGATCCCGCTCAAGGCGGTGCTGCGCGACCACGGCCGCGCCGTGATCGTCTCGATGCTGCTGACCTGGATGCTGTCGGCCGCGATCGTGGTGGTGATCCTGATGACGCCGACCCTGCTGCAGAAGCAGTTCCACATCCCTGCCGCCACCGCGCTGTTCGCCAACAGCATCGCCACCGTGGGCCTGACGATCGGCTGCGTGGTGGCCGGCGCGCTGGCCGACCGCTTCGGCGCGAAGCTCGTGCTGGCGGTCGGCTCGCTGCTGCTGGCCGCCTGCTTCTGCACGCTGTTCGCCAAGGTGGCCGCCGATGCCTCGACGCTGGTGCCGCTCTATGCGCTGACCGGCTTCCTGGTCGGCACGGTCGGCGCCGTGCCCTCGGCGATGGTGCGCAGCTTCCCCGCCGTGATCCGCTTCTCCGGCATTTCGTTCTCGTACAACATCGCCTACGCGATCTTCGGCGGGCTCTCGCCCGTGATCGTGTCGCTGATGATCAAGTCGAATCCGTTCGCGGCAACCGCCTATGTCGGCGCGGTCTGCGTGATCGGCGCGCTGGCCGCGCTCTGCACGCGCAACGCGCGCTGAGCTGCCAGGGCCGGTTTGGACGAAGGGCGCCGCGAGGCGCCCTTTTTCATGGCCTCGGCGGCATGAAGCCGCGCGCGGCTCGCGCCGTGGTATCGAGGAACATCGGCTCTCAGCGCAGCACGCCGTAGGTGGGCTGGCGGCGCATCGCGTCGATGCTCGCGCCGCCCGCGCCGGTCACGAACAGCAGCAGGAATCCACCCGCGATCGCGACGTTCTTCCAGAAATGCACCACCATGTCGTGCTGCACGGCCGGGCTGGTGGCATCCCAGAAGTTGTGGCCGATCAGGGCCGTGACGATGGTGTAGGCGGCCAGCAGCAGCGCGACCGGCTTGACGCGATAACCGACGATCAGCAGCAGCGCGCCGAGCCCCTCGATGGCGATCACCAGCGGCGCCGCGAACTGCGCGAAGGGCACGTACATGCCCTTCAGATAGGTGACGAATTCGCCGTAGCCGAGCAGTTTCATCACGCCGCCCCACAAGAACAGGGCCGCCATCAACAGCCTCGCGATGAAGATCACGCCGGAATCGACGGGACGCGTCATATCTCTCTCCTCGGTGCATTGAGGACGCGACCGCGGAGCGGTCCGCGTCTGGTAAATGCGCCAGAATAAGAAACTTTCGCGCGGCGCTCCAAGCAAAAGGTTGTAGCAAAACGTTGCACGCGCCGGCGGACGGCAGCGCAATCGCGTGCAAAGTCCCGGAAAGCACGGACGCGCAATCGGGTAAAGCCCCGACGATGGCGCGAGCGCTCGGCTAACGGATCGCAAGCTTCGCGCGTGGTCGAGAGCGAATCGGCAAGGAGGCCGCGTGCAGGCGAATTCCGGCGATTTCCGCGCTGCGATGATGTCCAGCGCAAAGATGCGAGACGCTTCGTTGAACCGAGGATCGGCGCCGCAACGACGCCACCCAGGCGACACGCCCGGCTGCTAGGCTGATGTTTTTCCGAAAAGCCTTTCCCTCGCGACCATGCCCGCGTCCACCACCCTGCAAATCGTGCAACTCTGCGTCGGCGTGCTCACGCCGCTGTCGGTCACCGCGCTCGGCTGGCTGATCAGCCGGCGCCTGAAGCGCCTCGAACTCGTGCAGTGGACCAACCAGAAGCTGATCGAGAAGCGCCTCGCGATCTACGACCAGATCGCGCCGCAACTCAATGCGCTGCTCTGTTTCTATACCTGGGTCGGCTACTGGAAGGACATCTCGCCCGACGAGGTCATCCATATCAAGCGCGAGCTCGACCGAACGCTGCACGTCTATCGCCACCTGTTCGACGACGAGCTGTATCGCGCCTATCACGCGCTGATGCTCGCGCTGTTCGACACGCATTCGGGCGCGGGCCGCGATGCGCGGATCCGCTCGCGCGTGGCAGGGCCGAGCGGCGATCGCTCGCTGCACGGCAGCTACGCCTGGCACGCCGCGTGGGCCGAGCGTTTCTCGAGCGCCGAGCCGGCCACCAGCGAAGAGATCCAGCAGCTTTACTACCGCCTGATGGAGCGGCTGCGCGGCTCGCTCGGCGCGAACAAATGAGGTATCGTGCGCGACGCACCGAACCCCATTTCCCGGCATCCGATGATCTTCTACGCCCCTTCGATCCTGTCCGTCGGCGAACGCGCCTCCACGCTCTACGAAACGTTCGTCAAGCGGTATTCCATGGCCGTGATCTCGAACGCCGTGTTCGGCGAGGTCATGAGCAGCATCGACCACGCCGACCTGGACGACCATGCGTCCAAGCTATGTCGCGAAAACAGCTATGTCCGCTTGCAGATGATCTATACGGCGATGGGACTTTCGGCGCCGTTTCCGCAGATCCGGGAAAAGCAGGGCCTGTTCCTGGACGAGGTGATGGCACGAGCCGAACACGGTTCGGGGCTGGCGGAACAACTCGTCCACATCGGCAACGCGCGCGAAATCGTCTCCTATTTCGTGCTGTTCGAGGACATCCTGAAAAGCGTGATCGAGCAGCTCGACGGCAACCGGAACGCGCGGAATTCCGAGCTGATCGACGAACTCCGCAAGCTCGTACGCAGCAAGGAAGCCGCATTCCTGGCAGCCCTCTCGTCGCGATCGCAAATCGACGACTTCTCCACGATCTATCTGCTCTGGAAATACTTTTCCTGCGTGCGAAACCTGCTGGTCCATGACGGCGGCTACTACAGCCCCGAATGGCGCGAAGATTATCTGAAGCTGAAACGCTCCCTGTCGAACAAGCTGCTCAAGGCCGACTACATCCAATTTCATTCGCTAGCCGACGAATTCGGCGCCGACACCGAACTGCAGAACGGCTTCTACAGCCCGAGCAACCTGGTCGTCAACCTGCTGCACAATTTCTCGAAGGTCGTGATGGAATCGCTCTACCTGAGCGAAATCATCTGAAGCGAGTCCAATCCCCGTCGCTTCATGCAACACGCCCGCCGGATCGCGGACGATCACGGCGGGCGTGCAGTCAGACGAACGGCGGTTTGCGCCGCTTCAGGTCACCGGCGCCGGGTTGAACAGCGTCAGCGCATTCGCCAGCTTCCACTGCTCGGCCCAGGTCTTGCGGCCGCTCGCGACGTCCAGCATCAACTGGAACATCTCCCAGCCCACCTCCTCGATGCTCTTCTGGCCGGTCGCGATGGTGCCCGCGTCCACGTCCATCAGGTCGTGCCAGCGGCGCGCCAGGTCGCTGCGCGTGGCCACCTTGATCACCGGCACCTGCGCGAGCCCGTAAGGCGTGCCGCGGCCGGTGGTGAAGATATGCAGGTTCATGCCGGCCGCCAGCTGCAGGGTGCCGCAGATGAAGTCGCTGGCCGGCGTCGCCGTGTAGAGCAGGCCCTTCTGCCTGGCGCGCTCGCCCGGGCTGACCACGCCCGAGATCGCCGAGCTGCCCGACTTCACGATCGAGCCCATCGCCTTCTCGACGATGTTCGACAGGCCGCCCTTCTTGTTGCCGGGCGTGGTGTTGGCGCTGCGGTCGACCTGCCCGCGCTGCAGGTAGGCGTCGTACCAGGCCATCTCGCGGATGATGTCGCGCGCCACCTCTTCGTTGGCCGCGCGCGAGGTCAGTTGCGCGACGCCGTCGCGCACCTCGGTCACCTCGGAGAACATGATGGTCGCGCCGGCGCGCACCAGCAGGTCGGCCGCGAAGCCCACCGCCGGATTGGCGGTCAGGCCCGAGAACGCATCGCTGCCGCCGCATTGCACGCCCACCACCAGCTCCGCGGCCGGTACCGTCTCGCGACGACGCCGGTTCAGGCGTTCCAGGTGCTGTTCCGCCATCGCCATGATCGAGTCGATCATCGACATGAAGCCCACGTGCGCCAGGTCCTGCAGGCAGACCACGCCGCCGTTGTCGGGCTTGTCGGCCGCCACCGGAATCGCGCCGGCCGGCAGCAGGCGTTCCGGCTGCAGCTTCTCGCAACCCAGGCTGACCACCATCACCTCGCCGCCGAAGTTCGGATTCAGGCTGATGTTGCGCAGCGTGCGGATCGGGATCTCGGCGCCCGGCGCCTCGATCGCGACGCCGCAGCCATAGGTGTGCTCGAGGCCCACCACGCCATCGACGTTCGGAAAACGCGGCAGCAGCTCGCGCTTGATGCGCTCGACCGCGAACTCGACCACGCCCGACACGCACTGCACGGTGGTGGTGATCGCCAGGATGTTGCGCGTGCCGACCGAGCCGTCCGCGTTGCGGTAGCCCTCGAAGGTATAACCCTCCAGCGGCGCCTGCTCGGGCGCCTTACGGGTGGCCAGCGGCAGGTTCTCCAGGCCGGGCGGCTCGGGCATGCGCAGCGTGCGCTCGTTGACCCAACTGCCGCGCGGCAGGTCCTTCGAGGCGTAGCCGATCACCACGTGGTAGCGCAGCACCGGATCGCCTTCCTTCAGATCGACCAGCGCCACCTTGTGCCCTTGCGGCACGCCTTCGCACAAGCTCAGCCCGTCGGCGAATTGCGCGCCCGCGGGCAGCCCGCCGTCATTGACCACGATCGCGACGTTGTCGTCCGGATGGACGCGGATATAGAGAGGGGACTGGGACATCAGGGGAAATCCTCGTTGCAACATGCAGGGAATTAACAGTCATCATACAACATGGGCCAAACTTGCGGGATCGTGCGTAAACCCTGATGCCGAAAGGCAGAAATTGAATAGCGAAAGGCTTGGGGGACGCTTGCCAGCCCGAAAATGATGTTGTACGATGACATACAACACATCCCGAATTGAACGAACCCGCGCCCAGCGCAACAGGACGACCCATCATGACCACGCCTCAGGAACTCAAGCAGATCATCTCGGAAGGCCTGCTGTCCTTCCCCGTCACCGACTTCGACGCCGAGGGCAACTTCCGCCCGAGCACCTATGTCGAGCGCCTCGAATGGCTCGCC
>NZ_VWWC01000219.1:0-9713 GCF_011753175.1 Burkholderia sp. Cy-637
TGAGCGCCGGCGGCGCGGCCTCGACATCGATGGCGCCGGCCTCGGGCGCGCCGAGGCTGCCGGTGCCGTCCACCGGCTGCAGCTCGCCGCGCAGTTGCGCGCGCAACGAGAGGATCCGCTCCACCAGCGCCTTCTCGGCGGCCCAGGCGGCCTCCAGCGTGGCCAGCCGCGCGCGCTGCGCCGCCAGCGCGGTGGCCGCCTGCGTCTCGCGGGCCTCCACCTCGATGCCGATCTGCCGCTCGCGCGCGATGATGGCCTGCTCGGTCTCGAGCGCCTCGATGCGCTTGAGGGTGTCGTCGATCTCGGCCGGCACCGCGTGCTGGCTGATCGCCACGCGCGCGCAGGCGGTGTCGAGCAGGCTGACCGACTTGTCGGGCAGCTGGCGCGCCGGGATGTAGCGATGCGAGAGCTTGACGGCGGCCTCCAGCGCCTCGTCGAGCACCTGCACGCGGTGGTGGCGCTCCATCACGCTGGCCACGCCGCGCATCATCAGGACCGCCTTGGCCTCGTCGGGCTCGTCCACCGGCACGGTCTGGAAGCGCCGCGTGAGCGCCGGGTCCTTCTCGATGTGCTTGCGGTACTCGGCCCAGGTGGTGGCGCCGATGGTGCGCAGGTTGCCGCGCGCCAGGGCCGGCTTGAGCAGGTTGGCCGCGTCGCCGGTGCCGGCCGCGCCGCCCGCGCCCACCAGCGTGTGCGCCTCGTCGATGAACAGGATCACCGGGCGCGGCGAGGCCTGCACCTCGTCGATCACCTGGCGCAGGCGGTTCTCGAACTCGCCCTTCATGCTCGCGCCGGCCTGCAGCAGGCCGATGTCGAGCGTGCGCACCTGTACGTCCTTGAGCGCCGGCGGCACGTCGCCGCGCGCGATGCGCAGCGCGAAGCCCTCCACCACGGCGGTCTTGCCCACGCCCGCCTCGCCCACCAGCATCGGATTGTTCTGGCGGCGCCGCATCAGGATGTCGACCACCTGGCGGATCTCGCCGTCGCGGCCGACGATCGGGTCGATGCGGCCCTCGCGCGCCTGCGCGGTGAGATCCACGGTGAACTGCTGCAGGGCCTGCTGGCGGCCCATCTGGGCCGGCGCCAGCGCGCCGCTGGCCTCGCCCGGCGCGGCCCCCGCCGCGCCCGCTGCGTCGGCGCGGAAGCCGTCGGTGGCGCCCAGGCTGTCCTCGGGCGAGCCGGCCACGATCGCGGCGAACTCGTCGGCCAGCGTCTCGGGCCTGAGCTTGCCGAACTCGGCCGAGACCGCCTGCAGCGCGTGGCGCAGATGGCGCGTGCGCAGCATGCCGACCAGCAGGTAGCCGGTGCGCACCTGGGCCTCGCCGAACATCAGGGTGGCGAACACCCAGCCGCGCTCGACCGCCTCCTCCACCTCGGAGGACAGGTCGGAGATGGTGGTGCTGCCGCGCGGCAGGCGCTCCAGCGCGGCCGTCACGTCGCGCGCCAGGTTCGAGGGGTTGAGGCCGAAGTGGCGCACGATGCGATGCAGGTCGGAATCCTGCGCCTGCAGGATCTGGTGGATCCAGTGCACCAGCTCCACGTTGGGGTTGCCGCGCAGCTTGCAGAACACGGTGGCGCTTTCGATGCCCCGGTAGGCGATCGCGTTGAGCTTGCCGAACAAGGCGCCGCGACTGATCTCGGCCATGATGTCCATCCTGTAGTCAGTGAGGCGGCGCCGGGCCAACGGCGGCCACCGGTTCGAAATGAAAGGCGCGTCGCGCCGTGCTGCGTGCGCCGCGCTAGGCCACCGGCGTCAGCACCACCTGGTCGGCATCGGCCGGCTTGGCATAGCGCCCCATCCAGGTGTTGAAACCCATCCGGCCCGCCTGCCCGAGGTGGCTGGCGGGCACCTCCTCCTTCTTCAGCACGAGCTGCACGTCCCAGCCCTTTTCCTCGCCCGCGTAGAGCTTGACGGCGGCCGTCAGCTCGCGCAGCGCCTCGCCGCCGGGCAGGAAGCGGTTGAACTCGGCCAGCCCGAGCGGGCCGATGCGCAGCCGGAAGCGCTGCTGCGCACCGCGCACCTGGGCGCCCAGCGTGGCGTTGCGGCCCATCGAGGCCATCGCGCCGCCCATGCGCAGATGCGCGTCCTCGGGCAGGGTCATCCAGCCGACCACGAATTCGAGCACCTGCACCGGCACGCCGAAGTAGTGCTCCAGCAGGCCGCGCAGGCCCTCGGCATTGCGCGCCTGCGGCACCAGCCGCCCGGCGAAGAAGCGCTTGAACTGGTCCGGCAGCGCGTCGCGGTCCTGCAAGCGCGGCGTGGCGATGCCGATCAGCGCGCCGACATAGGTGCGAAAGCGGTCGCTCTCGGGCCGGTCGTACTGCACGGTGGGCTGCGCATCGGCCCAGGCGCGGTAGAACAGGCTCAGCATGCGGTGATGGAACACGTCGGCGAAGGCCGTCAGCGTCGGGTCCTTGGCATTGCGCTCGCGGTCCACCGCGTGTTCGGTGAGGTGCAGCGGCAGCGGCCCCTGCGGCCCGAACAGGCCCAGGAACAGCCCGTAGAGCCGCCCCGGCGCGCCGCCCGCGCCGGGCTCGAAGCGCTCGATGCTGCGCGGCGGGAATTCCAGCGTGGCCGCGTGCGCGAGCCGCACCGGATCCTCGGCCGGCTTGGTCGAGTGGCCCAGGCGCGGGCGGGCCGGGTAGGCGCATTCGAGCCGCCGCATCGCCTCGAGGAATTCGAAGTCGAACGGCCGCTCGCGCAGCGCCGCCTCCAGCGCTACAGGATCGGGCGCTTGCCGGGCGTTGCGGGCCATCGGGCCACCTCGTTGCGTTCTTGGGTGCGCAGCACGGTCTCGGTGAAGGCGTTCAGCGAGACGTAGCGCGCCAGGAAATGCTGCAGCACCGAGCCCAGCAGGAAGGCGCTGCTGCCCTCGAAGGCCGAGTCGGCGCAGGTCAGGGTGATCTCCAGGCCGCGCCCATAGGTGATCGGGCCCGGCACCGGCACGCGGCGCGTCACCGGCCGCGCCGAGGCCTGGCGGATGCCCTCGACCTGGCGGCGCGCGGCGGCGTCGAATTCGTCGTGGTAGAGGCCCAGCATCTCGCGCAGCGAGGCCGCGCCCTGCTCGCCCTCGTCCTCCAGCAGCGACAGGTAGTTCAGCTGCAGATGGCTGATCAGCCGCCAGGCGGTCTCGCCGGTGGCGACCGGCGCGCGCGGCCGGGTCGGGCCCGCCACGCAGCGGATCGAGGCCACCGGCGCGTCGGTGTCGAGCGTGAAATCGGTATAGGACTTGCCCACCGGCATGTGCAGCGGCAGGTCGCGATTGGTGCAGAGCAGGCGCAGGCCGAGCTGGCGCAGCGAGGTGGCGTAAGGCGCATCCTTGCCGTCCACCAGCGCGATGAAGGTCTCGCTGCCCACGTAGCTGGAGCGCGCGCCGTTCTGCTTCTGCCGCGTGGAGAGCAGGCGCGGCTCGCGGCGCAGCGTGTAGAAGGCCGCCTGGCCGCCGTGCCAGTTGCGCGAATTGCTGTCGTAGAACGGCAGGAAGCGCTGCTCGGGTTCCTGGCGATCGCCGTAGCCCTGCACCTCCAGCACGCTGTGCACCTCGAAGTCCATCGGCCGCGTGCGGTCGCCGAGGATGTGATATTCGGTGCGCCCGCCCTGCAGGTGGATGCGATCGGCGCGCCGCTCGAACAGGTTGGCCGCCGGCGTGCAGAACAGCCGGAAATTGCCGGCGTCGATCGCGTTGTGCAGGCGCGCCACGCTGCGGTCGAGCCACACCACGATCTCGAACTCCTTGCCGCGCGCGCGAGCCAGCAGCGCGCGCAGGCCGGTGAATTCGACGAAGCGGAAGCGCTCGGGGCAGGCGAAGTATTCCTGCAGCAGCCGGTAGCCGCTGAACGAGCGGCTGCCGTAGGGCAGCATCGCCTGCTCCTCGTCGAAGCCGCTGGCGCGCAACGCGGCCCGCTCGTGATGCAGCTCGACGAATTCGCCCTCGCTGGCCGAGGCGGTGCGCACCGTGTAGCCCAGGCCGTTGGCCAGCAGTTGCTCGTAGAGCAGGGCCGGCAGCTCGTCGGCGCCGGCCAGGTAGACCGGCAGCGTGTCGAGCGCGAGCATCTTCGCCTCGGCACCCGCCAGGGTGCGGAACCGCAGCCGCAGCCCGGCGCGCGCGGCGCGCCCCGGCGGCGGTACCAGGCCCGCCGCGGCCAGCGCGGCCGGCGTATCGAAGTAGCGCGCCTCGGCCAGCTCCAGCGGCCAGAGCTTGACCTCGTGCGCGGTGCGGTATTCGCAGGCGGTGCGCTCGCCGAAGCCGGTCAGGCTGCGCAGCACCGTGTGCCGCGCCACCGCGTGGCCGGCCGGCGGCAGGTCCTCGGCTGTGTCGGGATGCAGTTGCACCACCGCCATCGACGGGATCGGCGACAGGTAATGCGGGTAGACCATCTCCAGCAGGTGCTGGGTGAACACCGGGTACTGCGCGTCGAGCTTGAGCTGCACGCGCGCGGCGAGGAAGGCGAAACCCTCCAGCAGGCGTTCGACGTAAGGGTCGGCGCACTCGAAGCCTTCCATGCCGAGGCGGCCGGCGATCTTCGGGTAGGCGCTCGCGAACTCGGCGCCCATCTCGCGCACGTGCTGGAGCTCGCGGTTGTAGTAACGAAGCAGGCGGGGATCCATGGGGCTTCAGCCGAACATTGGCGAGACGCGGAACTCGCCGGTTTCGAGGTCGACGTCGGTGCGCAGGTAGAGGCCGAGCGGCATCGGCTGGGCCCACATCTCGGCATCGATGCGGAACGACAGCGAGCGGCTGTCCATGCGCGAATCGTCGGTGCTGACGCTGACCTGCACGGTATCGGCGATCAGGCGCGGCTCGAAGTCGAGCAGCGCGGCGCGGATGCGGCTCTGCAGCTCGCCCGCGTCGATGCCCGACAGCGCGCTGCCGGCCAGGTCGGGAATCCCGAAGTTGAGCACCGAGTTGCCGACCTGCTCGAGGCCGGGCAGGTCCTCGTCCTCCCACTGGCGCGTGCAGTTCAGCAGCGCGGCGATATCGCGGGTCACGCACTCGCGCAGCTTCGCGGCCGTGATCACGCGCGCCTCGCGGCTCTCCTCGGGCTCGTGCGGCGCCAGGTCGGTCAGCCGGTCGAGCAGCGAGGGCTGCAGGCGCTCCTGCGGGGTCAGTTCGGCCATCGCGGCGGGCCCCTCAGCGCGCGCCGAAGGTGATCGAGCGCACGTCGAGCAGCGGGTACTCGGCGCGATCGGTCACCAGCATGCGCTGGCCGCGGCCGGTGAAGCAGTCCTCGCCGTGCTCGACCCAGGAGGTGCCCGCGGCCAGCGCCAGGTCGGCGATGCCGGAGCGCTCGCTGCCGGCGTAGCGGCACGGCACGAAGCCCACCGATTCGGCGCCGCTCGTCCAGGTCAGCTTGACCGGTGCCCAGACCTTGTCGCGCAGGTCGCTGGGTGCCTCGAACTCGAGCGAGCGCAACTGCGAGAACGGCGCCCACACGTAGCCGCTCTTCAGGATCAGCTCCAGGCAGGGGCCGAAGCGCGGATCGGCATCGGCGATCCACTCGAAGGGCTCGCCGTCGATGCTGCCGGCCACGGTCTCGGCCGTGTCGAAGGCGAGCGCGCGCTGGGTCAGCGTCTCGTCGATGCGGTTCTCGGTCAGCGCGTGCAGCGCGCGGATCAGCGGCGCGTGCCAGGCGGCCGGCTCGCCGGCGATGCCGGGGCACTTGCCGCCGGCCAGCACGGCCGCGCGCTCGTGCTCGCCGCGCAGCGCGAATTCATAGGCGGTCGACATCAGCGTGTTCTGCTCGTCGAGTTCGGCCGCCATCTTCAACTGGTTGGCCGCGCGATCCCATTCGCCCACCAGCGCGAGCAACTGGAACAGGAACACGCGCAGCGAGGCATCGGCGGGTCGGCTGCGGACCTCGGCGGACAGGGCGCTCAGCGCCTCGTCCAGGCGTCCGTGGGCAAGCAGCGCCGCGGCGTCGGCCGGGCTGGTGTCGGCAAGGGTTGGGTTCACGTGGGTGTTCCGTTGGACGGGGGAAAGCGGGTTGGGCGGGGCCGGCCGTGCCGGCCCCGTTGCGTATCACGCGCTTACTGCTTGGCGACCTGCTGGATGTCGAAGGTGAAGTCCTTGGTGCCGCCGTTGGCCTTGCCCTCGTCGTCCTGCGGCTGGAACGAGTACTTGAACTTGCCGAAGTGCAGCGTGATGTTCTCGGTCAGGCGCTCGTCGCCGCCGGTGCCGCCGGTCGACACCGAGGTGATCAGCACGCCTTCGCTGAGCTCGATGGTCACGAAGTCGGTCTGCTGGCCGGTGGCGTTGGTCACGTACAGGTAGGCGTTGTCGACGCGCGCGCCGGTACAGCAGGCGTTCAGGATCGCGTTCGAGCAGCTGTCGATGTACTTGGTGACCGTGATGTCCTGGATGTTGGCCTTGCCGCCCGAGGCGTAGCCGGCACCGGTATGCAGGTTACCGGTGTTGCTCACGCCCCACGACCAGGCGATGATCGGCACCTCGTTCTTGTGCTTCGAGTGGTTGGACGCGCCCTGGATCGTGACCGAACCGGAGCCGAATTTCAGGTGCATGTCGAATGCCATAATGACCTCTGCTTGCTATTAAAGTGCTCGCCGATCCGACGAACTGGGTAAACCGGAGCGCCTCGCTCCGATAAGGGCTGGGTACCATCGGCCGCGCGCGTCTACCGCGCGCGGCCCTGTTTCATGCGGCGCGTGCCGAAGGCAGGCGCGAGACCAGGCGCAGCGACACCGTCAGGCCTTCGAGCTGGTAATGCGGCTTGAGGAAGAACTTGGAGGTGTAGTAGCCGGGGTTGTCCTCGACTTCCTCCACCACCACCTGCGCGGCCGCCAGCGGCTTGCGCGCCTTGGTTTCCTCGCTGGAGTTCACCGGGTCGCCGTCGACGTAGTTCATCACCCAGTTCGACAGCCAGTTCTCCATCTGCTCGCGCGTGCTGAACGAGCCGATCTTGTCGCGCACGATGCACTTCAGGTAGTGCGCGAAGCGGCAGCAGGCGAACATGTAGGGCAGGCGCGCCGACAGGTTCGAGTTGGCGGTGGCGGCCGGATCGTCGTATTCCTCGGGCTTGGCCACCGACTGCGCGCCGATGAAGGCGGCCACGTCGGAGTTCTTGCGATGCACCAGCGGCATCAGGCCCATCTTGTCGAGCTCGGCCGAGCGGCGGTCGGTGATCGCGATCTCGGTCGGGCACTTCATGTCCACGCCGCCGTCGTCGCTCGGGAAGGTGTGCACCGGCAGGTTCTCCACCGCGCCGCCCGATTCCACGCCGCGAATCCGCGTGCACCAGCCATAGAGCTTGAACGAGCGGTTGATGTTGACCGCCATCGAGTAGGCCGCGTTCTGCCAGGTGTACTTGCCCGAGTCGGCGCCTTCGGTGTCTTCCTCGAAATCGAATTCCTCCACCGGGTCCGTCTTCGCGCCGTAGGGCAGGCGCGCCAGCGTGCGCGGCATGGTCAGCGCCAGGTAGCGCGCGTCGTCCATCTCGCGCAGCGAGCGCCAGCCGGCGTAGTCGGGCGTGGTGAAGATCATCGACAGGTCGCGCGGGTTCGCCAGCTCGTTCCAGTTCTCCATGCCGAGCAGGCTGGAATCGGCCGCCGAGATGAAGGGCGCGTGCGAGGCCGCGGCGATCTGCGAGATGCCGCGCAGCAGTTCGACGTCCTGAGGACTGTGGTCGAAGTAGTAATCGCCGATCAGGCAGCCGTAGGGCTCGCCGCCGAGCTGGCCGTATTCTTCCTCGTAGACGCGCTTGAACACCGGGCTCTGGTCCCAGGCCACGCCCTTGAAGCGCTTGAGGTTCTTGGCCAGTTCCTTCTTCGAGATGTTCATCACGCGGATCTTCAGCATCGGATCCGTTTCGGAATTGGTGACCAGGTGATGCAGGCCGCGCCAGGCGCCTTCCAGCTTCTGGAATTCGGCGTGGTGCAGCACGTGGTTCAGCTGCTCGCTGAGCTTGCGGTCGATCTCGGCCACGTAGGCGTTGATGGTCTGCGTGACGTCGTCCGAGACCACGTTCGAATCGCGCAGCACCTGCTCGGCGAGCGTGCGCACCGCGGCTTCCACCTCTTCCTTGGCGCGCTCGTTCTTGGGCTTGAACTCCTTGTTCAGCAGCGCCGCGAAATCGTTCGCCTCGGCCACCGCGCCCTGCGGCGCGCCTTCGAATTGCTTCTGGCTTTCCATGATCGCCATCACTCCTGTCCGGGTTCGGTGTCGGCGGCCTTAGGCGCCGAGCTCAGCGACTGCAGCAGCGCCGGGTCCTTCAGCGCCTGCGCGATCAGCTTCTCCGCGCCGACCTTGCCGTCGAGATAGGTGCCGAGATTCGCCAGCTGGGTGCGTGCCTCGAGCAGCCTGGCGAGCGAATCCACCTTGCGCGCCACCGCGGCCGGCGAGAAGTCGTCCATGCTCTCGAAGCTGATGTCGACCTCGAGGTTGCCTTCGCCGGTCAGCGTGTTCGGCACCGTGAAGTTGACGCGCGGCTTCATCGACTGCATGCGGCTGTCGAAGTTGTCGACGTCGATCTCGAGCGCCTTGCGCTCCTCGATCGGCGGCAGCTCGCCGGCATTGGCGCCGGACAGGTCCGACATCACGCCCATCACGAACGGGATCTGCACTTTCTTCTGCGCGCCGTACAACTCGACGTCGTACTCGATCTGGACGCGCGGCGCCCGATTGCGCGCAATGAATTTCTGACTGCTCTGCCTCGTTGCCATGCGCTGGTTCCTCTGAGGTGCATAAGGGTTCAGGAATCCGACGGGTGCCGGGGATGCCGGTGGCTGCCGTCGTCCACGACCACAGAACAGCGCGCCGTCGCGATCTATTCCATGCCGGCCGTGTTTTTCGCGAAGCGCGGCGGGTCCTGCCCGCCGCCGCCGCGACACGTCCGTCGGTGTCGTTGCTGGCCTTAACGCATGAGGCTTCGCGAATATTCCTTGGGCATGCCGAAGGAAAACGTTTTGTTACGAATTCGCCGCGCGGCGCGCCGTGTGCACGCAATCCGTGCACAGAGTCACGCGCGCGACACATCGATCCGGCTTCGTGAAGACGAATCGGAATAAATGGCGGGGGCCGGCCGTTCAGCAGATATCCGGTTTCATTCAAGCGGCGCGCATGACGCGTCGCGGCGCTCTCGATGACACGTTATCCAGGTTTTTTCCATCGGCTCGGCCGGCTCGGCCGGCTTGCCCGCCTCGCGCCGCTCGGCCTGCTGGCCTTCGCCTCGGCGGCGCAGGCCTGGACGCTGGTGCGCGCGGCGGCGCCCGTCACGGTGATTCACCAGACCGGTCTGTATCTGGCGCAGCCGGGCCAGCGGCTGGCGGTGAACGACATGGTCGAGACGCCGGCCCAGGGCGGCGCGCAGTTGCAGGACGAGAGCGGCCGGGTGGTCGCGCTCGGCCCCGATACGCGCGTGCTGTTCGCCCGGGACGCGCACCTGTCGCTGCTGCGCGGCTGGCTCAAGCTCGCCGACGGCTGCGCGGCGGCCGATTGCGCGGCGCCGGTGGTGGACACCGAAGGCACGCGCTTCACGGCGCTGGACCACGCGGCGCTGGTGATCGCGGCCGCGCCGGCCGGCTATCCCGGCGCCGACGATGCCGACGCGGTATTCGTGGAAAGCGGCTCGGCGCGGCTGCTCGCGCTGGGCGCCGCCGCGCGGGGCAAGCCCGCCCAGGCGAAGCTGGCCGCGCATCAGTTCGCCGTGCATGCCCGCGCGGCGGCGGCCATCACCAGCGCGCCGAGCCCCGCGCCCGC
>NZ_VWWC01000220.1:0-9762 GCF_011753175.1 Burkholderia sp. Cy-637
GCCGCGGCGCGCGAGGCGCTGCGCAGCGCGCTGGCGGTGCTGGAAGGCGTGGCGGCCGCCACCGGCGAGCGGCCGACCGTCGATTTCGCGCTGGCGCTGCTCGAACGCGTGCTGGCGCTGCCGGAGGGCGCCGCCTTCACGCTGTTCGCCGCCGGGCGCGCGGCGGGCTGGATCGCGCACGCGCTGGAGCAGCAGCGCGAAGGCAAGCTGATCCGGCCGCGCGCGCGATATGTCGGCGTCGATCCGCTCGACGCCGACCCGGCCGGCGCGTGATGCCGCTCGCACCGACGTTGCTCGATGCATTCCCGCGCCGGCCGGGTCGGCATCGCGCCGATCGACCTGACGGCACCCGCTACGCCCCGAAGGTGGTGATCCCCGCGCATCAGGAGCCCGAAACATCGCGTCGCAGGCCCGGCGCCTCGATCATCCGCCCCCGAATCGGCTGCGCATCCGTCACGCTTTTCCTACAATGACGGCTGTCCGCGACTCCGAGCCCCGCCATGTCCCGTCCTCCCGCCGCCACGCCGAGCGAATCGTCCCTGACCGTGATGCTGTGGGTCGTGGCCACCGGCTTCTTCATGCAGACGCTGGACGCGACCATCGTCAACACGGCCCTGCCCTCGATGGCGGCGAGCCTCGGCGAATCGCCGCTGCGCATGCAGTCGGTGGTGATCGCCTACTCGCTGACGATGGCGGTGATGATCCCCGTCTCGGGCTGGCTGGCCGACACCTTCGGCACGCGCCGCGTGTTCTTCAGCGCGATCCTGATCTTCTCGGCCAGCTCGCTGCTGTGCGCCAACGCCCACACGCTGCCGCAACTGGTGGCCTTCCGCGTGGCGCAGGGCGTGGGCGGCGCGATGCTGCTGCCGGTCGGCCGGCTCGCGGTGCTGCGCACCTTCCCGGCCGAGCGCTACCTGCCGGCGCTGTCCTTCGTCGCGATCCCGGGCCTGATCGGCCCGCTGATCGGCCCCACGCTGGGCGGCTGGCTGGTCAAGATCGCCTCCTGGCACTGGATCTTCCTGATCAACGTGCCGGTCGGCGTGGTCGGCTGCCTGGCCACCTACTACTCGATGCCCGATTCTCGCAATCCCTCGGTGGGCCGCTTCGACCTGCGCGGCTACCTGCTGCTGACCACCGGCATGATCGCCGTGTCGCTGTCGCTGGACGGCCTCGCCGATCTCGGCATGGACCACGCCGCCGTGCTGGTGCTGATGATCCTCGGCCTGGCCTCGTTCGTCGCCTACGGCCTGTACGCGGTGCGCGCGCCGAACCCGATCTTCTCGCTCGAGCTGTTCAAGATCCACACCTTCAGCGTGGGCCTGCTCGGCAACCTGTTCGCGCGCATCGGCAGCGGCGCGATGCCCTACCTGATCCCGCTGCTGCTGCAGGTCAGCCTCGGCTACTCGGCCTTCGAGGCCGGCCTGATGATGCTGCCGGTGGCCGCCGCCGGGATGTTCTCCAAGCGCGTGATCACCGGGCTCATCACGCGCCACGGCTACCGCAAGGTGCTGCTGGCCAATACCGTGATGGTCGGGCTGCTGATGGCCAGCATGGCGCTGATGAGCGATCGCCTGCCGCTGTGGCTGCAGGTGCTGCAGCTGGCGATCTTCGGCGGCTTCAACTCGATGCAGTTCACCGCGATGAACACGCTCACCCTCAAGGACCTCGGCACCGGCGGCGCGAGCAGCGGCAACAGCCTGTTCTCGCTGGTGCAGATGCTGTCGATGAGCCTGGGCGTGACGGTGGCCGGCGCGCTGCTGGCCACCTTCACCGGCGTGATGCGCAGCGTCACCCCCACCCACACGCTGCCGGCCTTCCACGCCACCTTCCTGTGCGTGGGCATCATCACGGCCGGCTCGGCCTGGATCTTCGCCCAGCTCTCGCCGGACGTGCGCGGCGCGACCAAGAAGACCGATCCCTCGGAACGCGCCTGAGCGGCGCGAACGGGGCCGCGCGGGTGCGCGGCGCGCCCCGCGATGCACCGCCGCGGTGCAATCCAGGCCCGCGCCGGGCCGGCCGGCCCCCTCGCCCTCGCCCCGAACCCGCCGCGACGGACGGCACCTGCCGCGCATGCTTCTTGCTCCTTCACGTGCGCTAGGTAAACTGTCACCCTCTCCCCGGCCGCCACCATGATGACCATGATCGACATCGATCCTCCCGGCTTCCAGCCGCCGCGCCCCGTCGCCGGCGACGACGGCAACCGGCGCACCGTGCTGTACGGCGACTACACCGTGTTCAGCGTGTTCCAGCCGGTGTTCTCGGTCTCGCACCGGCGCGCGATCGGCTATCACGCCTCGCTGCGCGCGCATGGCGGCGACGGCGCCCAGGTGCCCTCGCACGAGGTGTTCACGCAGGCGGCGCGGCGCGGCGACCTGCTGGAGCTGGGGCGGCTGGCGGAATCGCTGCACCTGGGCAACTTCCACGCCTTCGACAGCCAGGAGGAATGGCTCTTCCTGAGCCTGCACCCGGCCGCGCTGATGGACACCATCTACGGCGACGCGCTGCTGGCCAATCTCAAGGCGCTGGGCCTGCCGCCGCAGCGCGTGGTGCTCGAGGTGCCCGAGCAGGCCGGGGGCGACACGCCGCGCTTCGGCGCGATCGTCGACGGGCTGCGCAAGGCCGGCTTCCTGATCGCGCTGGGCGGCTTCGGCGCCAAGCATTCGAACATCGACCGCGTCTGGCACCTGCATCCCGACATCGTCACGCTCGATCGCGGCATCCTGGCCCAGGCCAGCGAGCACTCGCATCTGGAGCGCGTGCTGCCGGGGCTGGTCTCGCTGCTGCACGAATCGGGGCAACTGGTGCTGATGGGCGGCCTGTCGACCGAGCGCGAGGCGCTGATCGCGCTCGAATGCAATGTCGATTTCGTGCAGGGCACCTACTTCTCGGGGCCCAGCGTCGAGCCGGTGCAGCCGCAGGCCGCCGCCGGCTGCATGGATACGCTGTCGGCCGCGCTGCGGCTGCGCGTGGCCGAGCGCGAGCGCAACCAGCAGGCGCGTCTCGCGCCGTACCTGAGCGCGCTCGAACAGGCCAGCACCCAGCTCGGCGCCGGCCAGGACGTGGAGACAGCCACCGCCGCGCTGCTGGCCCTGCCCGACGCGGCGCGCTGCTTCCTGCTGGACGCCTCGGGCCACCAGATCGGCGACAACGTGCTGCCGAGCATCCGCAGCTCGCAGCGCGCCAAGCGCTTCCGCCCGCTGCTGCATTCGGAAGGCGCGAGCTGGGAGCGACGCCCCTACTTCATCGACGCGATGCGCGCGCCCGGCCGCGTGCGCGTGACGCCGCCCTACCTGTCGATCAACGAGGCGCACCTGTGCGTGACCGCCTCGGTGGCCGCGCCCGGCGCGGACGGCATGCAGGTGCTGTGCGTCGACATCAACTGGTGATCTGATCGGGACGACGCCGGCGGGCATCTTGCTCAGGCGGGCTCGGGCGGCGTGGGCGCCTCGCCGGCGGCATCGAGCAGGGTGTGCAGCAGCACCTCGGCGCGCCAGCGCTTGCGGGCGCGATCGCGCCCGGCCAACTGCACCAGCTCGCGCAGCCGCGCATTGACCGGCGCGGCCATGCCGATCTCGGCGGCGAGCCGGACGATCTCGCCGTTGAGCCAGTCGATCTCGGTCGAGCGGCCCGCGGACAGATCGTCGGCCATCGAGGAGCGCGCCAGCGGATCGATCTCGAGCATCGAGTTCGCCAGCCGCGAGAACAGCGCATCGGGCAGCGACAGCAGCCCCGGCATCCAGCCCGGCGGCAGCAGGGTCAGCCAGGCCGGCCGCAGGCCGGCGCGGCGCAGCACGCGCAAGGCCTCGCGCTGGGCCAGCGCCAGGCAGCGCCGGTAGTCGCGCTGCGCGAGCTGCTCGCGCAGCGGCAGCGCCGAGAGCGCATTCACCGCATTGTTGAGATTGAGCAGCAGCTTGGCCCACTGCACGGCCAGGATGTCCTCGCTGTGCCGCAGCGGCAGCACCGCGCGATCGAACACCTCGTCGATCCTCGCCAGATGCGGCGAAGCCTCCACCACCAGTTGCCCGCCCGAGCCCTGGTGGAACAGGCCGTCGCCGCGCGCGATCACGTTGAAGGGCACCATGCCGGCCAGCACCGTGCGCGCCGGCAGCGCGATGCGCAGCGCATCGGCCTGGCGCACGCCGTTCTGGAAACTGATCACCACCGTGCCGGGGCGCAGCACCGGTTCGAGCGCGGCCGCCGCCGCCGGCGTGGCGGTGCACTTGACGCTGACCAGCACCACCTCGGCATCGGCCAGCGAGCGCGGATCGGTGTCGAAGGCGATGCGCTCGGGCGCGACCTGCGCCTCGCGGCCCAGGTAGTCGTTCAGCGTGAGGCCGTGTTCACGCAGCATCTCGCCGGTCGCGGCGCGCCCCACGAAGCGCACGTCGCCGCCGGCGACGGCGAGCCGGCCGCCGATGTAGCAGCCGATCGCCCCCGCGCCGAACACGGCGATCCTGGTCACCCGGCTCAGGCGCTCGCGCCGCGCGGCCCGTGACGCTGCGGGCCCGAGCGTCGTTCGATCTCGTCACGCAGCGCGCGGCGCAGGCCCATCGCGAACGCCACCTCGGCCACCACGAACAGCGGCCCGATCGCCAGGCCGATCACGTCGTCGACAAAGGCCGGCTTGCGGCCCTCGAAGGCGTGGCCGACGAACTGGATCACCCAGCCGAGCAGGAACAGGCCGATCCCGGAACCGAGCCAGAGCGCGGTGCTCCCGCCGGCCAGCTCTCGCGCCAGCCATAGCGTGAGCGCCAGCAGCACGCTCATGGCCAGGCCGAAGCGCAGGTCGAGCCGCAGGTAGTAGATCGCGATGGCCACCGTCAGCAGCAGCGCCGGGGTCAGCGCGATGCCGGCCAGGGTGCCGGCCACCGGCCGCGACAGCAGCACGGCCACGGCGACCACGATCATCGGGATGCCGAACAGGTGTGTGAGGATATTGCGCGTATCGCGGTGATACGCGGCGTAGTTGGCGAGTTGATCGGTCAGTGTCTTCATCGTGTCTGCCTCCTTGACGAGCGCTATCATGCGTCTTGCCCAGCGCCTACGCTGTCAGCTACCCGACATCCCCCATGCCCGCGCCGCCCGCCGACCTGCTCCCCCGACTCGACGCGAACCCCTGGTTCCGCGCACTGCCCGACGCGCTGCGCGCGAGCCTGCTCGATCTCGCCACGCCGCGCGAACTCGTCGCCGGCGAGACCCTGTTCCGGCGCGGCGACCCGCCCTGCGGCCTGTATGCCGTGCTGTCCGGCGCGCTCAGCATCGGCGCGGTCGATCCGGACGGACGCGAGGCCCTGCTGACCGTTCTCGAGCCGACCACCTGGTTCGGCGAGATCTCCCTGTTCGACGGCCAGCCCTGCACGCACGATGCGATTGCCGTGGAGAACACACGACTTTTGCATCTCGCGCAAGCTGCACTGCAGCAAGTGCTCGAGGCCGAACCGCGCTACTGGCGACACTTCGGGCTCCTGATGGCGCAGAAGCTGCGCCTGTCGTTCCTGACCGTGGAGGCGATCAGCGTGATGCCGGCCGCGCAACGGCTGGCCGCGCGCCTGCTGATGATCGCCGAGGGTTATGGCGGGATCAGCACCGGCCACACGCGAATCCGGCTCTCGCAGGAGAAGCTCGCCGCGCTCGCCTCGCTCACGCGCCAGACCACCAACCAGTTGCTCAGGGAGCTGGCCGCGCGCGGCATCGTGCGGGTGCAGGTCGGCGAAATCGAGATCCTCGATCGCGACGCGCTGCGCGCCGCCAGCGGCGAGATCGGCCGCGCGCTCTGAGCGCGAGCCGGCGGGCCGGGCGCGCCTCGCGATCCCGAGGCGCGGAACTTGTTAGCATGGCCGCTTCGCAGCACCACGCACCACGCACCACGCACCACGCACCACGCACCACGCACCACGCACCACGCGCGCCGCGTCTCATCTCATCCACTCTTCCAGCGAGGCCTCGAACGATGTCGCCAGCCAGCCCGATCTTCCAACGCATCCTGCTCACCAACGACGACGGCTATGACGCGCCGGGCCTGAAGGTGCTGGAGGAAGTCGCCGCCACGCTGGCGCGCGAGGTCTGGGTGGTCGCGCCGATGGCCGACCAGAGCGGCACCTCGCATTCGATCAGCCTGCACGAACCGCTGCGCGTGCATCGCGAGGGCGAGCGCCGCTTCGCCGTGCGCGGCACGCCGGGCGACTGCGTGGCCGTCGCGGCCGGCCATCTGATGCGCGAGGCACCGCCCGAGCTGGTGCTCTCGGGCATCAATCGCGGTGCCAACCTGGGCACCGAGACGGTGTTCTCGGGCACGGTGGGCGCCGCGATGACCAGCATGCTGCTCGGCATCCCCGCCATCGCGCTGAGCCAGGCCTTCGCCGATCGCAACGCGGTGCCATGGGGCACGGCCGCCGCGCACGCGGCCGGCGTGATCCGCCAATTGGCGCAAGCCGGTTGGGAGCGCGATGCCTGCCTGAACGTGAACTTCCCGGCGGTGGCCGCCGACGCGGTGGGTTCGCTGAAGGTGACGCAGCAGGGCATCGGCCTGCTCGGCGGCATCGAGGTGGTGTCGCGCACCGATCCGCGCGAGCTCGACTATCACTGGCTGCGGCTCAGCCGCGGCCCGCGCGACGACGCGCCCGACTCGGAAACCGCCTCGCTGCGCGCCGGCCATGTGACGGTCACGCCGCTCAAGTTCGAGCGCACCCACGATACGGCCCGCGCGCGGCTCGCGCAGAAGCTGGCGGGCTGAGCGGCGCGGCCACGCTCATCGGCGCTCGCGACATGCTCGCCCGCCGGCGAGCGTCACGGGCCGGCCGCGGCCTCGTCGAACACGGCGGCGGCCGAGCGCAGCCGAGCCACGTCCTGAGCCGGCGACGCGCCGAATTGCCGGGCGTATTCCCGCGAGAACTGCGAAGCGCTTTCATAACCGACCGCGAAGGCCGCCTCGGTGACGGCGCGGTTCTCGATCATCAGCAGCCGGCGCGCCTGCTGCAGCCGGACGATCTTCTGGTATTGCAGCGGCGCCAAGGTCGTCACCGCCTTGAAGTGGCGATGAAAGGTCGCCAGGCTCATGCCGGCCAGCTCCGCCAGTTCCTCGATACGCAAGGGCTGGTCGTAGCGCGTGCGAATGCGGGCGACGGCGCGCCGGATCCGGTACAGCCGGCCATCCGCGCGCGCGATCTGGCGCAGCACGCGCGCATGCGGACCCTGCAGCAGACGGAAGAGGATTTCCCGCTCGATCAGCGGCGCCAGGGCCGGAATCTCGGCGGGATGGTCGAGCAGGCGGATCATGCGGACCCAGGCGTCGAGCAGGGCCGCCGAGACGGGTTCGACGGCGAAGCTCACCCCCGCTTCCCCATCGCGCACCTGCGGCAGGTGCGCCAGCAGCTCGGCGACGATCGCCGGCTCGAAGACGAGGCTGATCGCCAGGTAAGGCCGCTGCCGGCTGGCCTCGACGATGCGGCCCGTGGCCGGCACTTCCACCGCGGTCACGAAGCAGTTGCCCGGGTCGTAGTCCAGCACCCGGTCGCCGACGATCACGCTCTTCGCGCCCTGCACGACCAGGCAAAGCATCGGTTCGTACAGCCCCGCCAACGGGCCCGTGGTGGCCTGTCCGCGCGACAGCGACACGCGCGCGATGGCCGTGTCGGTCCGGCGCCCCTGCGCGTGGCGCAGCAGCCCCTCGCGCAATTCGGATAGATATCGTTCCATGCAGCGAGTATGGTTCGCCCCCCTCGCCCCCACAAGCTCGGCACCGGGCGATTGAGAGAATCGGGCAAGTCATTGACAGGATCGGACGCGTGCCGCGCGGGTCGCCCTCCTAGCATGGGAGCACTTTCCCAAGGAGGTCCCCTCATGCACGATCGACACACCGCCCTCGTGACCGGCGCGAACAAGGGCATCGGACGAGAAATCGTCCGGCAACTGGCACAACGCGGCTACACCGTCTGGATGGGATGCCGCGACGCGCAGCGCGGAGAACGAGCCGTGCAGGAATTGAAGCAAGCCGGCATGGATGTGCACCTGCTCGAGATCGACGTGGCGGACGACGAGAGCGTAGCCCGGGCGGCGCGCGCCCTGGCCGCGCAGACCGACCATCTCGACGCGCTGGTCAACAACGCCGGCATCCTGGGGCCGCGCGCCCATGCGCTGGAGGAATCGACGACACAAATGCTGGCGACCTACCAGGTCAACGTGTTCGGCGCGGTGCGGGTGACCCAGGCGTTCCTGGGCCTGCTGAAGGCGGCGCGTTGCGCGCGCATCGTGAACGTCGGCAGCGGGCTCGGTTCGCTCACCCTCACGTCCGATTTCACCAGCCGCTACAGCGGCTTCAACCACCTCGGATACAACAGCTCGAAAGCCGCGCTCAACGGCGTGACGGTCTCGCTCGCGAATGCCTTGCGCGAGTTCGGCATCAAGGTGAACTCGGCGGACCCGGGCTACGTGGCCACCGACTTCAACGACCACGCGGGGCCTCGCACGGTCGAGCAGGGCGCCACGCCCGCGGTGCGGCTCGCGACGCTCGACGAGGATGGCCCCACCGGGCGGTTCTTCGACGAATACGGCCCGCAGGCCTGGTAGCGCAGCCGGCGGCTCGAAAATGAAAAAGCCCTCGCGAGGAGGGCTTTCGAATCGAACGGAACCTGCCGTGACTTACGCGAAGTTCTTCGCGGCGAAGTCCCAGTTCACGATGTTCCAGAACGCTTCGACGAACTTCGGACGTGCGTTGCGGTAGTCGATGTAGTAGGCGTGTTCCCACACGTCGATCGTCAGCAGCGCCTTGGCGTCGGTGGTCAGCGGCGTGGCGGCGTTGCTGGTCGAGACCAGGTCGAGCGAGCCGTCGGCCTTCTTCACCAGCCAGGCCCAGCCCGAACCGAAGGTGCCCACGGCCGTCTTCGTGAAGGCTTCCTTGAAGGCGTCGAACGAACCCCACTTGGCGTTGATCGCGTCGCCCAGCGCGCCGGTCGGCGCACCGCCGCCCTGCGGCGAGAGGCTGTTCCAGAAGAAGGTGTGATTCCAGATTTGCGCGGCGTTGTTGAAAATACCGCCCGACGACTTCTTCACGATCTCCTCGAGCGAGAGGTTCTCGAACTCGGTGCCCGGGATCAGGTTGTTCAGGTTCGTCACATAGGTCTGGTGGTGCTTGCCGTAGTGGAACTGGATCGTCTCTGCCGAGATGTGCGGAGCGAGCGCGTCTTCAGCGTACGGCAGCGGCGGGAGCGTATGAGCCATGGCGATTCCTTTGAAGTATGTGGGGGACTAGGGCCTGCAGAGCGTCCGATTGTAGGCGAGACCGAATAACCCCGCAAACTCGCGGGTATTCGAAATCGCCCGCCTCCGTCCGACCGGCAGGGATGGTGCGATAACGGCGAGACGCAAGATCGGCGCCCGGGTTCGACAGTTTCCCGATATCCGGTATCACGCTCGCTGCATGATGGAGACGAGCATGAACCGGTCCCGTGAATGCGGCATGTCGCGAGCCGCCGCGCCGAGACTCAGAAGTTCTCGTCCAGGCGCGGCTGCACGTCGGCCAGCGAGACGTCGGCGCTGCCCTCGGCCAGGTGCACGGTCAGGCGGCGCTGCGGTTTCAGCGCGCCGGGCGCGCGCACCGCGCGGCCGGTCTGGGTGTCGATCAGCGCGGCGTAACCGCGTTCCAGCGTGCGTTGCGGGCTCAGCACCTCGAGTCGCGCCGCGCAGCCCGCCACGCGCGCGGCGGCGCGCTCGTGGCGATGGCGCAGTGCCACGCCCAGCCGCTGCGACAAGCCCGTCACCGACAGG
>NZ_VWWC01000021.1:0-65120 GCF_011753175.1 Burkholderia sp. Cy-637
TCCGGGGCGGGGGCCGCCTCGCGCTGCGGTGCGGCGCTCGGTGCCGGGCTGGCCGGCGTGATGCCCTTGACGGCCGCTTCCTGCTTCGGCTTCGCGTCGGCGGCGCGCTTGCTGTAACCGGTTTCCGATTCGAGCTCGCGGGCGGCTTCCTCGGCCATCTTCCAGGAGGCGCGCGGATCGTCGAGACGGGCATCGTCGTGACGCAGGCGCTCGAGCTTGTAATGCGGCGTATCGAGGTGCTTGTTCGGGATCAGCACGATGCCGACCTTGAAGCGCGACTCGATCTTGTTGATTTCCTGGCGCTTTTCGTTCAGCAGGAAGGCGGTGACCTCGACCGGCACCTGGCAATGGATCGCCGCGGTGTTCTCCTTCATCGCCTCTTCCTGGATGATCCGCAGCACCTGCAGCGCCGAGGATTCCGTATCGCGGATGTGGCCGGTGCCGTTGCAGCGCGGGCAGGTCACGTGGCTGCCTTCGGAGAGGGCCGGGCGCAGGCGCTGGCGCGACAGCTCCATCAGGCCGAAGCGCGAGATCTTGCCCATCTGCACGCGGGCGCGGTCATGCTTGAGCGCGTCCTTCAGGCGCTGCTCGACCTCGCGTTGGCTCTTGGCCGATTCCATGTCGATGAAATCGATCACGATCAGGCCGCCCAGGTCGCGCAGGCGCAACTGGCGCGCCACTTCGTCGGCGGCTTCCAGGTTGGTGCGGGTGGCGGTTTCCTCGATGTCGGCGCCCTTGGTGGCGCGCGCGGAGTTCACGTCGATCGCGACCAGCGCCTCGGTGTGATCGATCACGATCGCGCCGCCCGAGGGCAGCGGCACCGTGCGCGAGTAGGCCGTCTCGATCTGGTGCTCGATCTGGAAACGCGAGAACAGGGGAACGTCGTCGTGGTAGCGCTTCACCTTGCCGACATTGTCGGGCATCACGATGTCCATGAAGGCTCGCGCCTGGTCGTGGATCTCGGTGGTGTCGATGAGGATTTCGCCGATGTCGGGCTGGAAATAGTCCCGGATCGCGCGGATCACCAGGCTCGATTCCAGGTAGATCAGCATCGGCTGGCCGTTGTGGCCGCTCTTCGAGGCGGCCTCGATGGCGTGCCAGAGCTGCAGCAGGTAGTTCAGGTCCCACTGGAGTTCCTCGGCGCTGCGGCCGATGCCCGCGGTGCGGGCGATCATGCTCATGCCTTCCGGGATCTCGAGCTGCGCCATGGTCTCGCGCAGTTCCTGGCGCTCGTCGCCCTCGATGCGGCGCGACACGCCGCCGCCGCGCGGGTTGTTCGGCATCAGCACCAGGTAGCGGCCGGCCAGCGAGATGAAGGTGGTCAGGGCGGCGCCCTTGTTGCCGCGCTCTTCCTTCTCGACCTGGACGATCAGCTCCTGGCCCTCGCGCAGCGCATCCTGGATGCGCGCGGAGCGCATGTCGACGCCGTCGCGGAAGTATTGGCGGGCGACTTCCTTGAACGGCAGGAAGCCGTGGCGGTCTTCGCCGTAGTTGACGAAGCAGGCTTCGAGCGAGGGCTCGATGCGGGTGACCACGCCCTTGTAGATATTGCCTTTGCGCTGTTCGCGGCCGGCGGTTTCGATATCGATGTCGATGAGTTTCTGCCCATCGACGATGGCGACACGCAGTTCTTCCTGCTGTGTCGCATTGAACAGCATGCGTTTCATTGAACGACTCCAGGCGGCCCTACCGGCGGCGCGTTCCGTTTGTCAGGCGGAACGCGGACGAAGGCAGGCCGCGCCTTGTTGTGTTGTCACAAGCACGCTGGAGCGGGAAGGCTGGCGGGAGAATTGCCTGAAGAGGCGCGCACCGATACGACCGGCCGGCTGCCATGGGCACCTGCGAACGCGGCTTCAAAGCACGGATGGTTCACTCCGCGCGCCATGCGGCGCGCTAAGCCTGTTACCGGGCAATGCCGCAGCGCGCGGCGCAGGATGCGCGCGACGTCGCTGAGTGGCATGTGCTGCGGCCTGGCCGCAGCGGGGAGTATCGAATCCAGCCCGACTTTCCCGCCTGGGGTGTTCTACCTTGGTTTGACGTCGCCTCCGGCTTCGCACGTTTCGCGAAACCGTGCCGGGCGCACGCCGTCATATTCGCAACCGACAGCGCGGGCGGCACACCTCGTGCCGTACCGCCGCTGCCAATTGAATTCTTTTTGTCCAACTTTCCGTTACCGCGGCATGCCGCCGACCGAATCCGCCTGTGGGCGCGATCCTTGCCGGCGCGAGTGCCGTGCGTGCAACTTGCTGCCTCTCTTTTGTGCAGGGGTGAGCAGCAGCCCCCCGGCGCAAGTAAAATAGCGGTTTGCGCTTGCGCCTCATGCAATCCGCCCGAACCTGGCCGATCCGGCCGCCCGCAGCGGTATGCTGGGCAAAATTATATTCAGTATGAATGAGTTAGGCAAAATTTCTCAGAAAACGGTCGCAAGCGGTCAGGTTTCCATGGTCGAGGTCGGCGAGGAAGCCGCCGGTCAACGCATCGACAATTTCCTCCTGCGCGTCTGCAAGGGCGTGCCAAAAAGTCACATCTATCGCATCCTGCGCAGCGGCGAAGTCCGTGTGAACAAGGGGCGGATCGATGCCCAGTACCGGCTCGCCTATGGCGACGTGGTGCGCATCCCGCCGATCCGGATCGCCGCCGCGGATCCCTCGCGCGAGTCCGTGCCGGTGCCGGCCGCCGAGTTCGCGGTGGTGTTCGAGGACGAGGCGATGCTGGTCATCAACAAGCCGGCCGGCGTGGCCGTGCATGGCGGCAGCGGGGTGTCGTTCGGCGTCATCGAGCAATTGCGCGAGGCCCGGCCCGAGGCGCGCTTCCTGGAACTGGTGCACCGCCTCGACCGCGAGACCTCGGGCATCCTGATGATCGCCAAGAAGCGCTCGGCCCTGGTCGGGCTGCACGAGCAGATCCGCGACAACCGCATGGACAAGCGCTACTACGCCGCCGTGCATGGCGAGTGGGCCGCCGACTGGGGCCGCCGGCGTGCCGTCAAGGTGCCGCTGTTCAAGTATTCGACCCCCGACGGCGAGCGCCGCGTGCGGGTCCAGGACGACGGGCTGCCCTCGCATACCGTCTTCAACCTGATCGACCGCTGGAGCGACTACGCATTCCTGGAGGCGGAACTCAAAACGGGTCGGACCCATCAGATACGCGTACACTTGGCGCATCTCGGGCTGCCGATCGTCGGTGACGCGAAGTACGGCGATTTCGCCCTGAACAAGGCGCTGGCCCGCGCGAACGCGCGCCCGTCGCTGAAACGGATGTTCCTGCACGCGTATCGCCTGAAGCTCGCGCATCCGCTGTCGGGCGAGACGCTGCAGTTCGACGCGCCGCTGCCCGACGAATGCCGGCGCTTCCTCGATCAACTCAACGAACTGCGCGCGTCCGGCGCGTGAACCGCATGGCCCGACAGCAATTTGACCTGATCGTTTTCGACTGGGACGGCACGCTGATGGATTCGACCGCGCACATCGCGCGCAGCATCCAGGCGGCCTGCCGCGACCTCGGCCTGCCCACGCCTTCCGACGAGGCCTCGCGCTACGTGATCGGCCTGGGCTTGCGCGACGCGCTGGCGATCGCCGCGCCCTCGCTCGATCCCGCCGACTACGCCAAGCTCGCCGAGCGCTACCGCTTCCATTACCTGGTGAAAGACCAGTTGATCGAGCTGTTCGCCGGCGTGCGCGAGATGCTCGAGGAGCTGCGCGATACCGGCTACCTGCTGGCGGTGGCCACCGGCAAGGGGCGCGTCGGCCTGAATCGCGCGCTCGACGAAACCAAGCTGACGCGCTTTTTCGACGGCACGCGCTGCGCCGACGAAACCTTCTCCAAGCCGCATCCGGCCATGCTCCACGAGCTGAGCCGGGAACTGGGGCAGGATCTGGCGCGCACCGTGATGATCGGCGACACCACCCACGACCTGCAGATGGCGGCCAGCGCCGGCGCGGCCGGCGTGGGCGTGGCCTACGGCGCGCATTCGTCCGAATCGCTGGCCACGCTCGAGCCGCGCTACATCGCCGCCGACGTGGAGGCGCTGGCCGGCTGGCTGCGCGAGCACGCATGAGCGAGCCGGTGTTCGTCTGCGCCGCCGAGGCGCTGGTCGACGGCGGCGCCGGCATCCGTCGCGCCGCGACGCTGCGCGGCGAGGAGGTGGTGGTGTTCTTCGTGCGCTACGACGGCCGTGCCTACGGCTACCTGAACCGTTGCGCCCACGTGCCGATGGAACTGGACTGGAACGAGGGCCAGTTCTTCGAATCCTCCGGCCTCTACCTGATGTGCGCGACGCACGGCGCGATCTACGCGCCCGATACCGGCAAGTGCGTCGGCGGCCCGTGCCGCGGCGCGCGCCTGCGCGCCGTCGAGGTGGACGAGCGCGACACGCCGGACGGCCGCGCCGTCTACTGGCTGCCCGACGCGGACCTGGTCCCGCAGGCGGCCTGATCCGTTTCTCCTCCTCCTCACTGGCCTTCGCATGTCCGACCAACCGACTTCTCCCGATTCAACCGGCGCCGAGCGCGAGTCGAACCCGCCGGCCGCGCCGCAAGCCGGCCGCGAACCCAACTGGGAGCGCGCCGCGCTCGAGCGGATCGCGATGGCGGCGATCGTCGAGCAGCGCGCCGCGCGCCGCTGGCGGATCGCCTTCCGCTTCCTGTGGCTGATCGTGTTCGTGGTGCTGGTGTTCGCGATCTTCGATTTCTCCGGCGACGGCAAGCTCTCGAGCAGCCGCCACACGGCGCTGGTGACGATCGACGGCGAGATCGCGGCCGGCACCAATGCCAATGCCGAGGACATCAACTCCGCGCTCGACGATGCCTTCGAGGATTCCGGCACGGTGGGCGTGGTGCTGCGCATCAACAGCCCGGGCGGCAGCCCGGTGCAGGCCGGCATCGTCTACGACGAGATCCGCCGGCTGCGCAAGAAGTACCCGTCCAAGCCGCTCTACGTGGTGGTCAGCGACATGTGCGCCTCGGGCGGCTACTACATCGCCTCGGCGGCCGACAAGATCTACGTGAACCAGGCCAGCATCGTCGGTTCGATCGGCGTGCTGATGGACGGTTTCGGCTTCACCGGGCTGATGGACAAGCTCGGCGTCCAGCGCCGGCTGCATACCTCGGGCGAGAACAAGGGTTTCTTCGATCCCTTCTCGCCGGAAACGCCGAAGATGGACGAGCACGCGCAGGCCATGCTCGACGAGATCCACGCGCAGTTCATCCAGGCCGTCAAGGACGGCCGCGGCAAGCGCCTGCACGAGTCGCCGGAGATCTTCTCGGGGCTGTTCTGGACCGGCGCGAAGAGCGTCGAGCTGGGGCTGGCCGACGGCTTTGGCACCACCGACACGGTGGCGCGCGACGTGCTGAAGGCGCCCGACATCGTCGACTACACGGTCAAGGAAAGCCTCAGCAATCGCGTGGCGCGGCGCTTCGGCGCGGCAATCGGTGGCGGCGCGGTGAAGTCGGCCTTGTCGGAAAGCGGGGTCAGGTTGCACTGAGCGAGCGGGGCGCCAGCGGCGCCCCGTTTTTCATTTCCCGCCCTGGTCCGTGCTGCCGGCCTCAGTTGGCCAGCAGCAGGAAGATCGCCGGGCGCTTCTGCAGGTTCGGCGCCGGCGCCTTTTTCCAGTCGGCCGCGCTGCGACTGAGGATGGTCTCGGTCTCGAGCGTCAGGTCGGCCGCCACGCAGATCAGCGTGGACGGCGCGCAGGTCGCCACCAGCGTCTCCAGCATCGCCTGGTTGCGATACGGCGTCTCGATGAAGATTTCCGTCTCGCGGGCCTTGCGCGACTGCTGCTCCAGTTCGCGCAGGCGCTTGGCGCGGGCCGCCGGGTCCACCGGCAGGTAGCCGTGGAAGGCGAAGGTCTGGCCGTTCAGGCCGGAGGCCATCAGCGCCAGCAGGATCGAGCTCGGGCCCACCAGCGGCACCACCTTCACGCCGCGCTCGTGGGCGCGGCGCACCAGCAGGGCGCCCGGATCGGCCACCGCCGGGCAGCCCGCCTCGGATACCAGGCCGCCGTCGGCGCCGGCCAGGATCGGCGCCAGCAGCCGGTCGATCTCGCCCGACGGCGTCTTCACGTTCAGCTCGCGGATCTCGATCTCCTGGATCGGCCGTTCGGTGCCGACCTTCTTCAGGAAGGCGCGCGTGGTCTTGGCGTTTTCGCCGATGTAGTAGCCGAGCGAGGCGGCGCGCGCCTGCACGGCGGCCGGCAGCACGGCGGCCAGCATCGCGGCCTCGCCCTCGCCGAGCGTATTGGGGATCAGGTAGAGCGTGCCGGCCTTCATGCGCGTGCCTCCGTGGCGAACGGCGAGATGCCGGCCTCGGCCAGCATGCGGGTGAGCGCGATCAGCGGCAGGCCGACCAGCGCGGTCGGATCGTTCGATTCGATCGCCTCCAGCAGGGCGATGCCGAGCCCCTCGGATTTCGCGCTGCCGGCCACGTCGTAAGGCGTTTCGGCGCGCAGGTAGGCGTCCAGGTCGGCGTCGGACAGGCAGCGGAACCGCACGCGCGTGACCACGTCCTCGACCTGGGCAAGGTCGCTGCGGCTGTCGTAGACGCACAGCGCGCTGTGGAATTCGACCTCGCGGCCGCGCATCGCCTGCAACTGCTCGAGCGCGCGCTGGTGGGTGCCGGGCTTGCCGACCTGGCGGCCGTCGAAGGTCGCGACCTGGTCGGAGCCGATCACCACGGCGCCCTCGGGAGCCTCGATCCGGGCCGCGACCGCGCGCGCCTTGGCGGCGGCCAGGCGCAGCGCGGTGTCGGCCGGCGATTCGCCGGCCAGCGGGGTTTCGTCGAGATCGGGCGTGACGACCTCGAAGGCGAGCCGCAGGCGCTCGAGCAACTCGCGCCGATAGCGGGAACTGGACGCCAGGATCAGCCTGGGCGGACGGGAAAACGTGGTCATGGCGAGGTGTCGGGAGGGGCGTCGCGGCTCGGCGCGACGCCGCCGGTTAAGTAATTGACTCGAAAAGATAAAACGGATATAGTTTTGCGCTTTTCATCGGCAGCGACGCCGATGCTTCGTCGAAAGGCCCGCAAGACCCTTGCAGGCCGGCCAAGCCGGGGCTCCACCCCGGCGCACGGGGCCCGACGGCCCGGTACTGGCGGTCGGTGCGGCGAAAACCGGGCGGTGCCGAGTAGTCGAGTAATGCCGGGTAGTGGAACCGGGTGCTGAATCACACGCAGGAGCGCACATGAATCCTTCTTCTGGCAAACCTGCGGTATCGCTGGATCCGCATCTGGTCGACCTGTTCGAATTCGCCCGCAGTGCCCGGCAATCGGCAGGCGCGGTGCGGCTCTCGCAACTGCCGCGCATGTTAAACGAAGTGCCGGCCGACGCGCCAGATCGCGACGCCACGTTTACGTGGCAGGCGGAAGGGTCGACCCAGTCCGAATTGCAGGATGACGGGAGCGAAGGTCAGCAGCCGTATCTGCGGCTCGCGCTGCACGGCGCCGCGTGGCTCGAATGCCAGCGCTGCATGACGCCGTACCAGCAGGCCTTCGATATCGACATGGTGTATCGGATCGTCGCGACCGAAGAGGAAGCGGAAGCGATTCCCCTCGACGAGAACGATGAAGTCGATGTGATCGTGGGCTCGCGCCAGTTCGATCTCGTCGACTTGATCGAAGAGGAGTTGTTGCTCTCGCTGCCGCTGGTACCGAAGCACGAGGTCTGTCCCTCGGTCCACGAAAGCCTGACATCGGGGGTCAGCGGTCCCGCCGCCGATGCCGAGGCCTTCGATGAAGCCGAGGAGCCGGCCGGCGACGAGGCGGGCGGTGAAGCAAGCGGCGAAGCGCGCCCCAACCCGTTCGCGGCGCTCGAGGCGCTCAAGCGGGACGGCGACAAGAAACACTGAGGTAGGTTGGAGCACGGGAAGGCGTCGGGCGGCAGTGCCCGGGTAGGATGGCGCCGGATCGGGCTGTGTTAGAATCCGGAAAATTTTTAGGAGTTAGTCATGGCAGTTCAGCAAAACAAGAAGTCGCCGTCCAAGCGCGGCATGCACCGTTCGCACGATTTCCTGACGACCACCCCGCTGGCCGTCGAGCCGAGCACGGGTGAAGTGCATATGCGTCACCACATCAGCCCGAACGGCTACTATCGCGGCAAGAAAGTCGTCAAGACGAAGAACGACTAAGCACGTTTCGTCGCGCTCGCCCGCATGCTTTCGGGCTCATCCAGCGTGACGACCGGTTCGCTTGACACTTTCCTGGCTCAACAAGAAGGCGGCATTCAACTGCCGCTTTTTTGTGCCTGAAATTCGTCGCACTCCATGACAGTAAAGCTCACGATCGATTGCATGGGAGGCGACCACGGCCCGTCCGTGACCGTTCCCGCGGCAGTCAAGTTTGTGCGTGCGCATCCCGATGCGCACCTGATGCTGGTCGGCATCGATACCGCGATCCGCGCCCAGCTCAAGAAACTCAAGGCGCTCGACGATCCCTCGCTGTCGATTGTTCCGGCCACGGAAGTCGTCGCGATGGACGATTCCGTCGAGGTCGCGCTGCGCCGGAAGAAAGATTCCTCGATGCGCGTCGCGCTGAACCACGTCAAGGACGGCGAGGCGCAGGCCTGCGTCTCGGCCGGCAACACCGGCGCCCTGATGGCCGTGTCGCGCTACGTGCTCAAGACGCTGCCCGGCATCGAGCGGCCGGCGATCGCGTTCGCGCTGCCGAATCCGACCGGCTACACGATGATGCTCGACCTCGGCGCCAACGTCGATTGCGAGCCTCAGCATCTGCTGCAGTTCGCCGAGATGGGGCATGCGCTGGTCGCGGCCCTGGAGGGCAAGGATCGTCCGACGATCGGCCTGCTCAACATCGGCGAGGAGATGATCAAGGGCAACGACACGATCAAGCGCGCGGGCGAACTGCTGCGCGCCAGCACGCTGAACTTCCGCGGCAACGTCGAAGGCGACGACATCTACAAGGGCACCGTGGACGTGATCGTCTGCGACGGCTTTGTCGGCAATGTCGCGCTCAAGACCTCGGAAGGCCTGGCGCAGATGCTCGCGAACATCATCAAGGAAGAGTTCAGCCGCTCGCTGATGAGCAAGCTGATGGCCGTGCTCGCGCTGCCGGTGCTGCTGCGCTTCAAGCGCCGCGTCGATCACCGCCAGTACAACGGCGCGGCCTTGCTGGGCCTGCGCAGCCTGGTGATCAAGAGCCACGGTTCGGCCGATGCCTACGCGTTTGAGTGGGCCATCAAACGCGGGTATGATGCGGTCAAAAATGGCGTGCTGGAGCGCCTTTCCCGGGCCATGGCGGAAAACGCGATGCCGCTTGGCGAAAGCGGTCACGACGCGGGCGGTGCCGGTCAGGCAGGTCCGTCTGCAGGCCAGCAGGCCGAGCCTTCTGCCGCTTTATCCTCTAAAGCTTAAATGGCCCAATCGACTCTCTATTCCCGCGTGCTCGGCACGGGCAGCTACCTGCCGCCCAACCGAGTCACGAACCAGGCGCTCGCCGAGCGTCTCGCGAAGGACGGCATCGAAACCAGCGACGAATGGATCGTGGCGCGCACCGGCATTCATGCGCGCCATTTCGCCGATCCCGACGTGACCACCAGCGATCTCGCGCTGATCGCCGCGCAGCGCGCCATCGAGGCGGCCGACATCGATCCGCAGTCGATCGATCTGATCATTGTCGCCACGTCCACCCCTGATTTCGTTTTCCCCAGCACTGCCTGCCTGCTGCAGAATAAGCTCGGCATCCGCAACGGCGGTGCCGCGTTCGACGTGCAGGCGGTCTGCTCGGGCTTCGCCTACGCGATCGCCACGGCCGACAGCTTCATCCGCAGCGGCCAGCATCGCAACGCGCTGGTGATCGGGGCGGAAACCTTCTCGCGCATCCTCGATTTCAAGGATCGGACCACTTGCGTGCTGTTCGGCGACGGCGCCGGCGCGGTGGTGCTGTCGGCCTCCGAGGAGCCCGGCATCCTGGGCAGCGCGCTGCATGCCGACGGCAGCTACTCGCACATCCTCTGCACGCCGGGCAACGTCAACGGCGGCGTGATCGCGGGCAGCGCCTTCCTGCACATGGACGGCCAGGCGGTGTTCAAGCTCGCCGTGAACGTGCTGGAGAAGGTCGCTGTCGAGGCGCTGGAGAAGGCCGGCCTCGCGGCCGACCAGGTCGATTGGCTGATTCCGCACCAGGCCAATATCCGTATCATGACCAGCACCTGCCGCAAGCTCGGGCTGCCGCAGGAGCGCATGGTCGTCACCGTCGGCGAGCACGGCAACACCTCGGCCGCCTCGATCCCGCTCGCGCTCGACGTGGCGGTGCGCGACGGCCGCATCCAGCGCGGCCAGACCGTGCTGATCGAAGGTGTCGGCGGCGGCTTCACGTGGGGCGCGTCGGTATTCCGCTTCTGAGCGGCCGCGCCTTGCCGGCAGGCGCGCCCGATCGGCGCGCCGTCTGAACGTTTCACAAGAGGACGAGATGAAATTCGCATTTGTTTTCCCCGGGCAGGGTTCGCAGGCGGTCGGCATGCTCAACGCATTCGCCGAGCTCGCCGTGGTGCGCGAGACCGTGCAGGAGGCGTCCGATGCACTGGGCCAGGATCTCGGCAAGCTGATCGCCGAGGGGCCGGCCGAAGAACTCAACCTGACCACCAACACGCAGCCGGTGATGCTGACCGCCGCCTACGCCTGCTATCGCGCCTGGCAAGAGGCGGGCGGCTCGGCGCCGTCGATCGTCGCGGGCCACAGCCTGGGCGAATACACGGCGCTGGTGGCGGCCGGCGCGCTGGCCTTCCGCGATGCGGTGCCGCTGGTGCGATTCCGCGCCCAGGCGATGCAGAACGCGGTGCCGGTCGGCGAAGGCGGCATGGCCGCGATCCTCGGCCTGGACGACGACACGGTGCGCGCGGTCTGCGCGGAAGCTGCGGCGGCCGGCGTGGTCGAGGCGGTCAACTTCAATGCGCCCGCGCAGGTGGTGATCGCCGGCGCCAAGGCCGCGGTCGAGAAGGCCTGCGAGATCGCCAAGGCGAAGGGCGCCAAGCGCGCGCTGCCGCTGCCGGTGTCGGCGCCGTTCCATTCCTCGCTGCTCAAGCCGGCTTCCGATCAACTGCGCGACTACCTGGCGACGGTCACGATCGATGCGCCGCGCATCCCGGTGGTCAACAACATCGACGTGGCGGTCGTGTCGGACCCCGCCGCGATCAAGGACGCGCTGGTTCGCCAGGCCGCCGGCCCGGTGCGCTGGGTCGAATGCGTGCGTCATATCGCCGGCACCGGCGTCACGCAACTGGTCGAATGCGGCCCGGGCAAGGTGCTCACCGGCCTGACCAAGCGCATCGACGGCGAACTGGCGGGCGCGGCCGTGTACGACCCGGCCACGCTCGACGACGTGCTCAAGCTCGTCACGGCCTGAGCGGCCGCGCGGTGCCTCGGCGCCGCGGCGAGCCACGATTCATCCGACTCACGGACCAACATGGACAAGACTCTCGACAAACAGGTGGCGATCGTGACCGGCGCCTCGCGCGGCATCGGCCGGGCGATCGCGCTCGAACTCGCGCGCCAGGGCGCCACGGTGATCGGCACGGCGACCAGCGAAGCGGGTGCCCAGGGCATCGGCGCGGCGCTGGCCGAAGCCGGCCTGGCCGGCCGCGGCGCGGTGCTCGACGTCAACGACGCGGCCTCGGCCGAGGCGCTGATCGATTCGACCGTCAAGGAATTCGGCCGTCTCGACATCCTCGTCAATAACGCCGGCATCACGCAGGATCAGCTCGCGATGCGCATGAAGGACGACGACTGGGACGCGGTGATCGACACCAACCTGAAGTCGGTGTTCCGCCTTTCCCGCGGCGTGCTGCGCCCGATGATGAAGGCCCGCGGCGGGCGCATCATCAACATCACCTCGGTGGTCGGCTCGCTCGGCAATCCGGGCCAGGCCAACTACGCGGCCGCCAAGGCCGGCGTGGCGGGCCTCACCCGCGCGCTGGCGCGCGAGATCGGCAGCCGCGGCATCACCGTCAACTGCGTGGCCCCCGGCTTCATCGACACCGACATGACCAAGTCGCTGCCCGAGGAGCAACAGGCCGCGCTGAAAACCCAGATTCCGCTCGGGCGCCTCGGCAGCACCGACGATATCGCTCACGCCGTCGCGTTCCTCGCCTCGCCGCTTGCCGGGTATATCACTGGCACGACGCTGCATGTGAACGGCGGCATGTACATGTCGTAACGGAATTCGTTTACCATCCGCGCCGTACGTCGGATGGAGGCGCCTCGAGCGCCTCTCGAACCGCAACGCCGGCGCGCATTTTTGGCGGCATCAAACCTGATAAAATGCGCGCACTTGTAAATCTGAACTTTCCCTCGGAGGGGTAATGGACAACATCGAACAACGTGTCAAGAAGATCGTCGCCGAGCAACTGGGCGTCGCCGAAGGCGAAATCAAGAACGAAGCCTCGTTCGTGAACGACCTCGGCGCCGACTCGCTCGACACGGTCGAGCTGGTCATGGCGCTCGAAGACGAGTTCGGCATGGAAATCCCGGACGAAGAGGCCGAGAAGATCACGACCGTTCAGCAAGCGATCGACTACGCTCGCGCGAACGTCAAGGCCTAAGACCCGGCACGCCGTCAGCAACGTTTTTCGGAACGCTGCGTGGGCGCCAGATCTCGCCGCCGGCTTCGTTGCCGGCCGCGCTAACAGCCACAGGGCTCGCAGGGCTGGTACCTGCGGCCCCTGTGGCTTTTGTTTTTGTCATCCAATGGAAAAGAGGGTACCGTGAGCCGCCGTCGAGTTGTCGTTACAGGCCTTGGGCTGATTTCGCCTGTTGGCAATAATGTTGCCGACGGTTGGGCCAATCTGGTCGCCGGTCGATCCGGCATCGCCAACATCACCAAGTTCGACGCAACGAACTACTCGACCCGCTTCGCGGGCGAGGTGAAGGGCTTCAATGTCGAGGAATACCTGCCCGCGAAGGAAGCGCGCCACATGGATACCTTCATCCATTACGGCATCGCGGCGGGCATGCAGGCCATGAAGGATTCGGGCATCGAGGTCACCGAGGAGAACGCGGAGCGCTTCGGCGTGGTCGTCGGCTCCGGCATCGGTGGCCTGCCGATGATCGAGGTCACGCAGACCGAACTGCTGAATCGCGGCCCGCGCCGCATTTCGCCGTTCTTCGTGCCGGCTTCGATCATCAACATGATCTCCGGTCACCTGTCGATCAAGTTCGGCCTGAAGGGCCCGAACCTCGCGATCGTGACGGCCTGCACCACCGGCCTGCACTGCATCGGCGAGGCCGCGCGCCTGATCGAGTACGGCGACGCCGACCTGATGATCGCGGGCGGCGCCGAGGCGACCGTCTCGCCGCTGGGCATCGGCGGTTTCGCGGCCGCCCGCGCGCTGTCGCAGCGCAACGACGACCCGGCCACCGCCAGCCGTCCGTGGGACAAGGACCGCGACGGTTTCGTGCTGGGCGAGGGCGCCGGCGTGATGGTGCTCGAGGAGTACGAGCATGCCAAGGCACGCGGCGCGAAGATCTACGCCGAAGTGTCCGGCTACGGCATGAGCGCCGACGCCTATCACATGACCGCCCCGGTCGAGGATGGCGACGGCGCGCGCCGCTGCATGCTGGCCGCGCTGCGCAACGCCGGTGTCAATCCCGACGAGGTCAACTACCTGAACGCGCACGGCACCTCGACGCCGCTCGGCGACCTGGCCGAGACGATCGGCATCAAGCGCGCCTTCGGCGATCGCGCCAAGCAGATGGTGGTCAACTCGACCAAGTCGATGACGGGCCACCTGCTCGGTGGCGCGGGCGGCCTCGAGTCGGTGTTCACGGTGCTGGCCGTGCACAACCAGGTCTCGCCGCCGACCATCAACATCTTCAATCAGGATCCCGAATGTGATCTCGATTACTGCGCGAACGAAGCGCGGGACATGAAGATCGACGTCGCGCTGAAGAACTCCTTCGGCTTTGGCGGGACTAACGGCACGCTGGTTTTCAAGCGCGCCTGAAGCGGGATCGCTTGACGGGTCCCTCCCTCCTGTCTTCCTCCGGCACGCAGCCCGTCGCGCTGCGTGCCTCGGCGACGCTGCGCGTCGTGCTGGCGGCCTTCGTCGCGCTATGCGCGGCGGCGGCTGGCGGTGTCGCGCTGCAACTGGCCGACGGCCAGTTCGCCGGGAAGATCGGAGCGGTGTTCGTCGGGTTGCTGACCGCCGCGAGTCTCGCGTCGGTCGCGCGTGAAACCTGCGCGCGCCGGATCCCGGCCGCGCTGCGCATCGAGCCGGCCACCGGCACGCTCGCCGCCTATGATCACGCGGGCCGGCGGGTGGCGCACGGTGCCGTGGTCCGCTGCACGCATTGGGCGGACCGGCTGCTGGTGCTGGCGATCGCTCGCGAGCGCGGCGCCCCGGTGGCGCTGCTGGTGCCGGCCGATGCGCTCGACATGGCGGCGTTCCGCGCCCTGTCGGTGCTCGGCAGGCGCCCGCGGCGGACCGGACGAGGCTGAGGGCGCGCGCCGCGCGGTTTCGCGGCAGGTCGCAGGGCGTTGCTACAATGGCGCTCCGCGTTGCATCCCTAGTTAACGGATTTGTCAGGTGAGTGAAAAAGAAATCGATCAGGCCCTGGTCGAGCGCGTACAGAAAGGCGACAAGGCAGCGTTCGAACTCCTGGTCTCCAAATACCACCGCAAGATCATCCGGCTGATCTCGCGCCTCGTGCGGGATCCCGCCGAGGTCGAGGACGTGGCCCAGGACGCCTTCATCAAGGCCTACCGCGCGCTGCCGCAGTTTCGCGGCGAATCGGCCTTCTACACGTGGTTGTACCGGATTGCCGTGAATACGGCAAAGAACTACCTTGCGACCCAGGGACGCCGCGCGCCGACCTCGACTGAAGCGGATGCCGAAGAGGCTGAAACTTTCTCCGACGCGGACCAACTAAGGGATATCAACACGCCCGAGTCGATGTTGATGAGCAAGCAGATCGCCGAAACGGTGAACGCGGCGATGGCGCTGTTGCCCGAGGAATTGCGCACGGCCATCACACTGCGGGAAATCGAGGGTCTGAGCTACGAGGAAATCGCGGAAATGATGGATTGCCCGATCGGCACCGTCCGTTCCCGTATTTTCCGGGCCCGCGAGGCGATTGCGAACAAGTTGCGTCCGCTTCTGGACACGCCGGAAGGCAGGCGCTGGTGAGCCTGGCCGGCGTTCGGAAGCGGCACGGGGTCTAGTTACAGATAGAGTCGTGTGTCACGACGGGGTATCGAAGATGGGGAGCATCATGGGGTCGGTCTCTACGCAATCGCAACCGAGCTCGCAACGCGAGCGTCTGTCTGCACTGATCGACGGCGAGTCGCCTGACGGCCTGCCGTTCGCTCAGATCCTGGCCGGTTTCGGCGACACGGAACGGCGTGCCTGGTCCGAATTTCACGCGATCGGCGACGCGCTGCGTTCCGACGAACTCGCGATCGAACCGGCCGTCAGCCAGGCCTTCACGGCCCGGTTTTCCGCTGCCTTCGCAGCCGAGCCCCACCTGATCGCCCCGGCCGCGATCACCGTCGCGGCGAACAGCCCGGCTTCGCCGCTCAAGCGCGCGCTGCGCCGCCGCTTCGTGCCGGCACTGGCGGTGGCCGCCGCGGCCGCCACCCTGACCTGGATCGTGGTCCCGCAACTGCAGGGCACGGCCGGCCAGCCCGGCGTCTCACCGGTGCAGGTCGCCTCGGTCGCGCCGCAGGACCTGCAGCGCGTGGCCGCCTCGTCCCACCAGGATCTCAACATCATCCGCGACGCGAGCCTCGACCAATACCTCGAAGCTCACCAGCAATTCGCGCAGCAGCCCGTGGTGTCGGGCTCGATGCCGCTCATTCGGACTGCCGTCGCGACGCAAGGCCAATAAACTCGATGCGGACACTGCTGTTGAATCGCGCCACCTCCGGCTGGACGCGGCTGCCTGCGCTCGTGCTCTGCGCGGCCGCCCTGATTTCCGTTCAATCGCGTGCGATCGCGCAGCAGCCGGTCGACCCGGCCGCCGGCCCGCAGGCCGCGGCCGCCTGGCTCGACCGGATCCAGCAGGCCGCCCAGCAGCAAAGCTACGACGGCACCTTCGTGTTCCAGCGCGGCACCTACGTGCAGTCCTCGCGGATCACCCACATCGCCGCCAAGGGCGGCGAATTCGAACAGATCGAGAGCCTCGACGGCAAGCCGCGCAAGCTGCTGCGCCATAACGACGATCTCGTCACGCTGGTGCCGGAGCGGCATCTCTGCGTGGTCGAGCGGCGCCAGAACCGCGATGCCTTCCCGTCGCTGCTCGGCGCGAGCGGCGAGCAGGTGCTGTCGGTCTATGACGCCAAGCCGCTCGGGCAGGACCGGGTGGCCGGCATCGACGCGCAAGTGGTCGAGCTGGTGCCTAAGGATGGCTACCGCTACGCCTACAAGCTCTGGACCGATGCCAGGACCGGCCTGCTGCTGCGCACGCAGACGCTCGACGCCGACGATCACGTGCTCGAGCAGGTTGCCTTCTCGCAGTTGCAGATCGGCACGGCGAACCCCACCCTGAAGACCACCATCGCCAATGGCGTGCGCAATCCCGCAGACTGCACGGTGGTGCGTCCGCCGGTGGCGAGCGTCGACATCGAGGGGCAGGGCTGGAAGCTGGGGCCGAGCGTGGCGGGCTTCCGCAAGATTCGCGAGGTGCGCCGCCCGATGGCCGCGCGCGATCCGGGAGAGCCGCCGATCGCCGTCGACCAGGCCGTCTTCACCGACGGGCTGGCCACCGTCTCGGTGTTCCTCGAGCCGGTCGAGAAGGGCTCGCGCAAGGAAGGGGCGGGCAGCACCGGCGCCACCCACGTGCTGGTGAAGCGCCGCGGCGATTTCTGGATCACCCTGCTCGGCGAAGTCCCGCCGGCCACCTTGCAGCAGTTCGCGGCTGCCATAGAATACAAGCCTTCGAAGTAAGCTCCGGTTCCTCGACATGACCACCACCACGCTGCCTACCTGGATGGCCGCGGTGGCGCTGACGGCCTGCCTGCCGCTCGCGTCGCTCGCCGCGCAACCCGCTTCGATCGTGCCGGGCGCCTCCGCGCCGGCCGCCGCCTCGGTGCCCGTGGCGCCGCCCTCGGCGCCGGCGGCACGCGCCGCGTTGCCCGACTTCGCCGACCTGGTTGAGAAGGCGGGCCCGGCGGTGGTCAACATCCGCACCACGGCGACGGTGCCGGCCGATCCGCGCGGCGTCTTCCCGCAAGGCCCGGACGACGGCGACATGTCGGAATTCTTCCGCCGCTTCTTCGGCATCCCGCTGCCGCAGGCGCCGGGCGCGCCCAAGAACGCGCAGCCCGATGCGCCCGACACGGAACAGAACCGCGGCGTCGGCTCGGGCTTCATCCTGTCCCAGGACGGCTACGTGATGACCAATGCGCACGTGGTCGACGATGCCGACACGATCTACGTGACGCTGACCGACAAGCGCGAGTTCAAGGCCAGGCTGATCGGTATCGACGAGCGCACCGACATCGCGATCGTCAAGATCAACGCCACCAACCTGCCGACCGTGGCGATCGGCGATTCGAACAAGGTGCGGGTGGGCGAGTGGGTGGTCGCGATCGGCTCGCCGTTCGGGCTCGACAACACCGTCACGGCCGGCATCGTCAGCGCCAAGGGGCGCAACACCGGCGACTACCTGCCGTTCATCCAGACCGACGTGGCCGTCAACCCGGGCAACTCCGGCGGCCCGCTGATCAACATGAACGGCGAGGTGATCGGCATCAATTCGCAGATCTACAGCCGCACCGGCGGTTTCATGGGCATCTCGTTCGCGATCCCGATCGACGAGGCGATGCGCGTGGCCGAGCAGCTCAAGGCCAGCGGCAAGGTCACGCGCGGGCGCATCGCGGTGGCGATCGGCGAGGTCACCAAGGACGTCGCCGACTCGATCGGGCTGCCGCGCGCGGAAGGCGCGCTGGTCAGCAGCGTCGAGGCGGGCGGCCCGGCGGACAAGGCCGGTGTGCAGCCGGGCGACATCATCCTGAAGTTCAACGGCCGCGACGTGGACGAGGCCACCGACTTGCCGCGCATGGTGGGCGACACCAAGCCGGGCAGCAAGGCCACCATCACGATCTGGCGCAAGGGCGCGGCGCGCGAGCTGCCGATCACGATCGCCGAGGTGCCGGCCGAGAAGGGCAATGCCCGCGCCGACGGCGGCAAGCCGAGCCAGCCCGCCAAGCCGCGCCAGAGCAATGCGCTGGGGCTGACCGTGAGCGACCTGACGGCCGAGCAGTTGAAGGCGGCCAAGGTGCCCAACGGCGTACATGTCGACGCCGCCGACGGCCCGGCCGCGCGCGCGGGCTTGAAGCGCGACGACATCGTGGTGCGCGTCGGCGATACCGACATCACCAGCGCCAAGCAATTCGTCGAGGTCACCTCGAAGCTGGACCCGCAGAAGATGGTCGCGGTGCTGGTGCGGCGCGGCGACAACACGCAATTCATCCCGCTGCGTCCGCGCGCGGCCCAGAAGTAGGGCGCGCGTGGCCTTCACGCTCTACGGCCGCGGCTGGTGCCATCTGTGCGACGAGATGCAGGTCGCGCTGGCGCTCGTCGCGGCCGAGTTCCATCTGCCGGTGACGGTGATCGACATCGACACCGATCCCGCGCTGGTCGAGCGTTACGACGAGGACGTGCCGGTGCTGCTGCTGGATGGCGTGGAAGTGTGCCGGCATCGCTTCGACGAAGGCGCGGTGCGCACCGCGCTGTCGCGGCGGCCGGCCGGCTCGGGCGCTTGATGCCGGCTGGGCGCGGCCCGATCGGGCCCCGGGCGCCGGGGCCCGGAAAGCAAGGCCGTCGCGGCCGGCCCAGCAGGTTTCGTGCCGTTGGCGCGGCAAGCCCGCCAAAATGCCGCCCCGGCCAGGCCTTTTCGGCTAAAATAGGCTGTTTTTTCACCGACTTACACAAGGCGTGCTCCGCAGTCGTCGAGCGCGCCTTTTTCGCTTGATCGGCACTGAATGGATCATATTCGCAATTTCTCGATCATCGCGCACATCGACCACGGCAAGTCGACGCTCGCGGATCGCATCATCCAGGTATGCGGCGGCTTGACCGACCGCGAGATGGAAGCCCAGGTGCTCGACTCGATGGATCTCGAGCGCGAGCGCGGCATCACGATCAAGGCGCAGACCGCCGCGCTGTCGTACCGCGCGCGCGACGGCAAGGTCTACAACCTGAACCTGATCGATACCCCGGGGCACGTCGACTTTTCCTATGAAGTCAGCCGTTCGCTGTCGGCCTGCGAGGGCGCGCTGCTGGTGGTCGACGCCAGCCAGGGCGTCGAGGCGCAGACGGTCGCGAACTGCTACATGGCGATCGAGCTCGGCGTCGAGGTGGTGCCGGTCCTGAACAAGATCGACCTGCCCGCCGCCAACCCCGAGAACGCGATCGAGGAAATCGAGGACGTGATCGGCATCGACGCGACCGACGCGACGCGCTGCAGCGCCAAGACCGGCCTCGGTGTCGAGGACGTGCTGGAGTCGCTGATCGCCAAGGTGCCGGCGCCCAAGGGCGATGTCGACGCGCCGCTGCAGGCGCTCATCATCGATTCCTGGTTCGACAGCTACGTCGGCGTGGTGATGCTGGTGCGCATCGTCAACGGCACCCTGCGTCCCAAGGAAAAGATCAAGCTGATGGCGACCGGCGCGCAGTACCCGGTCGAGCATATCGGCGTGTTCACGCCGAAGTCGCGCAATCTCGAATCGCTGTCGGCCGGCCAGGTGGGCTTCATCATCGCCGGCATCAAGGAGCTGACGGCCGCCAAGGTGGGCGACACCGTCACGCACGCGGCCAAGGCCGCGCCCGAGCCGCTGCCGGGCTTCAAGGAAGTGAAGCCGCAGGTGTTCGCCGGCCTCTATCCGGTCGAGGCGAACCAGTACGACGCGCTGCGCGAATCGCTCGAGAAGCTCAAGCTCAACGACGCCGCGCTGCAATACGAGCCGGAAGTCTCGCAGGCGCTTGGCTTCGGCTTCCGCTGCGGCTTCCTCGGCCTGCTGCACATGGAGATCGTGCAGGAACGTCTCGAGCGCGAGTTCGACATGGACCTGATCACCACGGCCCCCACCGTGGTCTACCAGGTGGTGCAGAGCAACGGCGAAACCCTCGTGGTCGAGAACCCGGCCAAGATGCCGGATCCGGGCCGCATCGAGGAAGTCCGCGAGCCGATCGTCACGGTCAACCTGTACATGCCGCAGGACTACGTCGGCTCGGTCATCACGCTGTGCGAGCAGAAACGCGGCTCGCAGATCAACATGCAGTACCACGGCCGCCAGGTTCAACTGACCTACGAAATCCCGATGGCGGAGATCGTGCTCGACTTCTTCGATCGCCTGAAGTCGGTGTCGCGCGGTTATGCCTCGATGGACTACGAGTTCAAGGAATACCGCGCCTCGGACGTGGTCAAGGTCGACATGCTGATCAACGGCGACAAGGTCGATGCGCTGTCGATCATCGTGCACCGTTCGCAGTCGCAGTACCGCGGCCGCGAGGTGGCGGCCAAGATGCGCGAGATCATCCCGCGCCAGATGTACGACGTGGCGATCCAGGCCGCGATCGGTGCGAACATCGTGGCGCGCGAGAACATCAAGGCGCTGCGCAAGAACGTGCTGGCCAAGTGCTATGGCGGCGACATCTCGCGAAAGAAGAAGCTGCTCGAAAAGCAGAAGGCCGGCAAGAAGCGCATGAAGCAGGTGGGTTCGGTCGAGATCCCGCAGGAAGCGTTCCTCGCGATCTTGCGTGTCGAAGACAAATAACAGGACTGATCCTTTTATGAATTTCGCATTGATTCTTTTTGTGCTCGTCGTCTTGACGGGTATTGCGTGGGTGCTGGACAAGCTGGTGTTCCTGCCGGGCCGTCGCAAGGCCGCCGACGAGGCCGCCGCCGAATTCGACCGCCAGCAGGCGCGTGTCGGCGAGCGCTTCGCCGACGAGAACGCCGCCGAGACGCGCGCCAAGCTGCGCGACGATAAGCTGCGCCAGCCGTGGTGGCTCGAATACACGGCGAGCTTCTTCCCGGTGATCCTGGCGGTGTTCGTGGTGCGTTCCTTCGTGGTCGAGCCGTTCAAGATCCCCTCGGGCTCGATGGTGCCCACCCTGCTGGTGGGCGACTTCATCCTCGTCAACAAGTTCGACTACGGCCTGCGCCTGCCGATCACCAACCAGAAGATCACCGCCGGCCGGCCGCTGGCGCGTGGCGACGTGGTGGTGTTCCGCTATCCGAAGGACGAGTCGGTCGACTACATCAAGCGCGTGATCGGCCTGCCCGGCGACACCGTCCAGTACTACGACAAGAAGCTGACCATCAACGGCCAGCCCGTGCCGGAAACGCCGCTGGCCGACTACTTCGACGAAGAGCGCATGAACTACGCGAAGCAGTACGAGGAGAGCATCGACGGCCGCAAGAACGCGATCCTCAACAACCCGGCCGTGCCGCCCTTCGTGATGGGCGCCGACGACTTTCCCTACAAGAGCAACTGCGAGTACAACGAGCACGGCGTGACCTGCAAGGTGCCGCCGGGCCACTACTTCATGATGGGCGACAACCGCGACAACAGCGCGGACAGCCGCTACTGGGGTTTCGTGCCCGACAAGGACCTGGTCGGCCGCGCCTTCTTCATCTGGATGAACTTCAGCGATCTCAAGCGCATCGGCTTGTTCCACTGAACGTCGCAATCCTCGCCAGCATTGCGCCATGGCCGGGCGCAATGCTGGCAAATCACTTCAAGAACCGGCGGTAACACCGCTGCCACACGCCTTTTCGTGCCCGGCATCCGTCACTCGACGGCACCGGCGCCCGCGTTATACTCCTGCACATGCCTCAGTCCCAGTTGGAAAGCCGGCTGCGCTACGAATTTCGCAATGCGGAATTGCTGCGTCAGGCTTTGACCCATCGTAGCCACAGCGCCACGCATAACGAACGGCTCGAGTTTCTCGGCGATTCCGTTCTCAATTGCGCGGTGGCCGCCCTTTTGTTCCAGCGCTTCAGCAAGCTGGACGAAGGCGACCTGTCGCGCGTGCGGGCCAATCTCGTCAAGCAGCAGTCGCTGTACGAGATCGCTCAGGCCCTCAATATCTCCGAAGGCCTGCGGCTCGGCGAGGGCGAGCTGCGCAGCGGCGGCTTCCGCCGCCCGTCGATCCTCGCGGACGCGTTCGAAGCCATCATCGGGGCGGTCTTCCTCGATGGCGGCTTCGAAGCCGCCCAGGGGGTGATCAAGCGCCTCTATATCCCGATCCTCGACCACATCGATCCGCGCACGCTGGGCAAGGACGCCAAGACGCTGCTGCAGGAGTATCTGCAGGGCCACAAGATCGCGCTGCCCACCTATACCGTGGTGGCCACGCATGGTGCGGCGCACAACCAGCAGTTCGAGGTCGAGTGCACGGTGCCCAAGCTCGATATCAAGGTGTCGGGTTCGGGCGCGAGCCGCCGCGCGGCCGAGCAGGCCGCCGCGAAGAAGGCGCTCGACGAGGTGATGGCGCGGCCGATGGCGGCCGCCAAGCCGAAGCGCTCGAAGAGCGCGCGGGCCTCCAAGGCCGAGCCGGAGATCGTGCCGGGCGTGAAGGGTGTGCAGGAAGCGCTGGACCTGCGCTCGACGCCGGAACGCAAGGAGCGCGCCGCTGCCGCGCCGGGCGAGGCCGCCAAGGCACCGGCGGAAACGGCTGCCGAGCGTGGCGCGCCGGTGGCCGTGATCCGTGCCGGCGCGCATGCCGAAGCTGGCGCCGACAAGGTCGAGCGCGCGGAACGTGCGGTAAGACCTGCCGACAAGCCGGCGCCGGCCGTGGCCGAGAAGCTGGTCGCCAGCGACAAACCCGCCGACAAGCCTGCTGACAAGCCCGCCGAGAAATCCACGGAAAAACCCGCCGGCGACAAGACCGCGCCGGCCGCCGACAAGCCCGAAGCCGCCTCGCGCGGCGCCGGCGCCCCGGATCGGACGTTGCGTGCACGCGACACCGCCGCGACGCCGTCCGGCGAGCCGGACGCCGATCTCGCCGCCGCGCCCCTGCGCGTGGCCGATGCCGGCCATTGAATCCCTGATCCATCCGCGAGCCGCGTCGTGCGGCCCGCCCCGAATTGCAGCAGCCTGATATGAACGCACCCGCCACTCCCGCCGGTTTCCGTTGCGGCATGATCGCCATCGTCGGCCGGCCCAACGTCGGCAAGTCGACGCTGATGAACGCGCTGGTCGGCCAGAAGATCAGCATCACCTCGCGCAAGGCGCAGACCACGCGCCACCGCATCACCGGCATCCACACGCTGCCCGACGCGCAGTACATCTTCGTCGACACGCCCGGTTTCCAGACCCGCCACAGCACCGCGCTGAACCGCTCGCTGAATCGCACCGTCACCTCGACGCTGACCAGCGTCGACGCGATCCTGTTCGTGATCGAGGCGGGCCGCTTCGGTCCCGACGACCAGAAGGTGCTCGACCTGATCCCGAAGAGCGTGCCGACCCTGCTGATCCTCAACAAGCTCGACCGGATCACCGACAAGAGCTCGCTGTTCCCGTTCCTGAAGCAGATGGGCGAGCTGCGCGAGTTCGCCGAGGTGGTGCCCCTGTCGGCCAAGCATGTCGACGACATCAGCCGCCTGATGGAAACGGTCAAGCCCTACCTGCCGGAAGGCGAGCCGATCTACGGCGAGGACGACCTGACCGATCGCAGCTCGCGCTTCCTCGCCGCCGAGATCCTGCGCGAGAAGGTGTTCCGCTGGACCGGCGACGAGCTGCCGTACACCAGCACCGTGATCATCGACAAGTTCGAGGAGGAAGGGCGCCTGACGCGCGTGTTCGCCACCATCCTGGTCGAGCGCGATTCGCACAAGGCGATGGTGATCGGCAAGAAGGGCGCCAAGCTCAAGCAGATCAGCACCGAGGCGCGGCTCGACATGGAGAAGCTGTTCGATGGACCGGTCTATCTCGAAACCTTCATCAAGGTGAAGAGCGGCTGGGCCGACAACGAAGCAGGGCTCCGTGCCTATGGGTACGAATGAGGACACGCACGGCGCCGACGAGCTTCCCGTGTCCGTCGTCGATCCGGCGCCGCCGTTAGCGTCGGCGGCTTCCTCCGCGCCGGCCGCTTCCGCTGCTCCCGCCCCGGCCGCCGAGCCGGCGCCGGCGCGCAAGCCGCGCCGTCCTTCCGCGCGCGCTTCCGACTTCCGCGTCTCCGAGCAGCCCGGCTTCGTGCTGCACAGCTATCCCTATCGCGAAACCAGCCTGATCATCGACGTGCTGACGCGCGACCACGGCCGCGTTGCGCTGGTCGCGAAGGGCGCCAAGCGCCCGCATTCGGCGCTGCGCGGCGTGCTGCAGACCTTCCAGCCGCTCTCGCTGTCCTGGTCCGGCAAGTCCGAGATGCGCACCCTGACCGGCGCCGAGTGGGTCGGCGGCATGCTGCCGCTGGGCGGCGACGCGCTGCTCTGCGGCTTCTACGTCAACGAACTGCTGGTGAAGTTCTGCGCGCGCGAGGATCCGTTCCCGCCGCTGTTCCAGCATTACCTCGTGACGCTGGCGCGGCTCGCGCACGACGAGCCGGCCGTGCAGGTGCTGCGCTCGTTCGAGCGCGTGCTGCTGCGCGAGACCGGTTATGCGCGCGCGCTGAACCGCACCACGGCGCGGCGCGCGGTGCAGCCCGAGGGGCGCTACGTGTTCGACCCCGAGCGCGGCGTGCGCGAGGCCAGCGACGAATTGCCGGCCCACTGGCCGGTGGTCGCGGGCCAGACATTGCTCGACATGGAGGAGGACGATTACCATCGTGCCCAGACCGTCGCGCAAAGCAAGACGCTGATGCGCTTCCTGCTCAACACCTATCTGGGCGGCACGCCGCTCGCCACGCGCCAGATCCTGATCGACCTGCAAAACCTATGAGCTTCTTCCTGACCGCGCCGACCGTCATCGATCTCGGCGTCAACATCGATCACGTCGCGACGCTGCGCAACGTGCGCGGCACCGCCTATCCCGACCCGATCCGCGCCGCGCTGGCCGCCGAGCAGGCCGGCGCCGACGCGATCACGCTGCACCTGCGCGAGGATCGCCGCCACATCCGCGACGCCGACGTGCGCGCGCTGCGCCCGCTGCTCACCACGCGCATGAACCTCGAATGCGCGATCACCCAGGAGATGCTCGACATCACCTGCGAGGTGCAGCCGCACGACGCCTGCCTGGTGCCCGAGAAGCGCGAGGAGCTGACCACCGAGGGTGGCCTCGACGTGGCCGGCCATTTCGAGAGCGTGCGTGCCGCCTGCCGGCAGCTCGCCGAGGCGGGCGTGCGCGTGTCGCTGTTCATTGATCCCGATGCCGAGCAGATCCGTGCCGCGCACGAGGCCGGCGCGCCGGTGATCGAGCTGCATACCGGCGCCTACGCCGAGGCGCACGACGCGGCCGGCCAGCAGCGCGAATTCGAGCGCGTGGTGGCCGGCGTGGACGCCGGCGTCGCGCTGGGCCTGAAGGTCAACGCGGGTCACGGCCTGCATTACACCAACGTGCAGGCGATCGCCGCGATCGACGGCATCGTCGAGCTGAACATCGGCCACGCGATCGTCGCGCAGTCGATCTTCACCGGCTGGGACAACGCGGTGCGCGAGATGAAGGCGATCATGGTCGCCGCGCGCGTGGCCGCGCGTCACGGCGGCCGCTGAGCCCGGGCCGCGCTCATGGCCATCTACGGCATCGGCACCGACATCGTCCAGGTGAGCCGGATCGCGGCGGTGCTCGAACGCACCGGCGGGCGCTTCGCCGAGAAGGTGCTCGGCCCCGACGAGCTGCGCGTGTTCGCGGCGCGCCGCAAGCGCTCCGAGGCGCGCGGCATCGCCTTCCTCGCCACGCGTTTCTCGGCGAAGGAGGCGTTCTCGAAGGCGATCGGCCTCGGCATGCGCTGGCCGATGACCTGGCGCGCCCTGCAGACCCTCAACGAAGCGAGCGGCCAACCCTATGTGCTGGCTTCCGGCGAGCTCGCCGCGTGGCTGGCCGAGCGGCGCATCACGGCCCGCGTGACGGTCAGCGACGAACGCGACTACGCGGTGTCCTTCGTGGTCGCCGAGGTGCCCGACGACGGCGCGCCTGCCGCCGTCGCCGCCCGCGACTGAACTTCCTTTTTCCACGGACCCGATTCGATGAAACCGACTCCCGGCCCCGTCATGCTCGATGTGGTGGGCACCACGCTCACGCGCGACGACGCGCGCCGCCTCGCGCATCCGCGCACGGGCGGCGTGATCCTGTTCGCGCGCCACTTCGAGAACCGTGCCCAGCTCTGCGCGCTGACCGACGCGATCCGCGCGGTGCGCGAGGACATCCTGATCGCGGTCGACCACGAAGGCGGCCGCGTGCAGCGCTTTCGCACCGACGGCTTCACGGTGCTGCCGGCGATGCGGCGCCTGGGCGAGCTGTGGGACAAGGACGTGCTGCACGCCACCAAGCTCGCCACCGCGGTGGGCTACGTGCTGGCCGCCGAGTTGCGCGCCTGCGGCATCGACCTGAGCTTCACGCCGGTGCTCGATCTCGACTACGGCCGCTCGAAGGTGATCGGCGATCGCGCCTTCCATCGCGACCCGCGGGTGGTCACGCTGCTGGCCAAGAGTCTCAACCACGGGCTCGCGCTGGCCGGCATGGCGAACTGCGGCAAGCATTTCCCCGGCCACGGTTTTGCCGAAGCCGATTCCCACGTCGCGTTGCCGACCGACGATCGCCCGCTCGAGCAGATCCTCAAGCTCGACGCGGCGCCTTATGACTGGCTCGGCCTGTCGTTGTCGGCGGTGATCCCGGCGCATGTGATCTATACACAGGTCGATGCGCGCCCGGCCGGTTTCTCGTCGATCTGGCTGCAGCGCGTGCTGCGCGAGCGGCTCGGCTTCACCGGCGCGGTGTTCAGCGACGATCTCTCGATGGAGGCGGCGCGCGCCGGCGGCACGCTCGCGCAGGCTGCCGACGCGGCGCTCGAGGCCGGCTGCGACATGGTGCTGGTCTGCAACCAGCCCGAGCAGGCCGAGAAGGTGCTCGACGAGATGCAGGCGGAGGTTTCGGCCGAGTCGGCGCGCCGTATCCGCCGCCTGCGCCCGCGCGGCAAGCCCGCCAGCTGGGACAAGCTGATGCGCCGGCCCGAGTACCAGCGTGCCTCGGCCCTGCTGCGCGAGACGCTCGGCTGATTGGTCTCGCCTCGGGTCATCAACGACAAAGGCCGCGCTAGGCGCGGCCTTTGTCGTTAACCAGCAGCACGGGGCAGTGTTCCCGCCCGGTTCGCTCAATTCATCTTCATGCGCTGCAGCTTGTTATAGAGCGTCTTCGGGCTGATGCCGAGCAGGGCGGCGGCGCGGTGCCGCGTGCCGCCGACCGCGTCGAGCGTGGCGCGGATCAGCAGGTCCTCGACGTCCGACAGCGGCGTGCCGACGCGCACCTGCACGCTGCTGCCGTTGAGTGCGGCGCCCGGCACGAACACGCCGTCGTTGGCGCGCAGCGTCTCGATGAAATCGCCCGAGGCCTCGTAGGCCAGCCGCACGCGTTCGCGCAGCTCGCGCACGTTGCCGGGCCATTCGTAGGCCAGGCATTCGCGCACGAAGTCGGGCGCGATGCGCTTGTCGACCGCGCCCAGGCCGGCCTGGCGTGCTTCGCGGTTGAGATCGTCGACGAAGGATTCGGCGATCTGCAGCATGTCGTCGTCGCGTTCGCGCAGCGGCGGCAGCGCGATCGAGGTGGCGTCCAGACGCAGCCACAGGTCCTCGCGCAGCGTGCCGTTGTCGAGCGCCTCGCGAGCCGGGCGGCGCGAGGTGGCGATCAGCCGGAAGTCGGTCGCGATCTCGGCCGAGCCGCCGATGCGCATGAAGGCCTGCGAGTCGAGCGCGCGCAGCAGCGCTTCCTGGATCGACAGCGGCAGCGAGGTGATGTCCTTGAGCAGCAGGGTGCCGCCGCTGGCCTGCTCGAACAGGCCCGGCTCGCGTCGCTCGGCACCGCCGTAGGTGCCGCGTTCGCGGCCGAACAGCATGCTCTCGATCACGATGCTGCCGAGTTCGAGCACGCGCGGCAGTTGCAGCGCGGCGCGGCAGTCGAACTTGATGAACGGGCCCTTGCGGCGCCGGCTCAGGTCGTGCAGCGCGCGGGCGGCGGCTTCCTTGCCGGTGCCGGCCTCGCCCCACAGCAGCACCGCGGCCTCGCTGCGCGCATTGCGCTCGATCATGTCGTAGGTGTGCTGGATCGCGTCGCTGCGGCCGATCAGCGGGCCGAAGCGGCCGAGCCGGCGCAACGTGGTGCGCAGCGACTGCACTTCCTCGATCAGCTCGTAGGGGCGCGGGATCCGCGCCAGCAGGCTGCGCAGCCGCGGGATGTTGACGGGCTTGAGCAGGTAATCCCAGATGCCATGCCGCAGCCCCTCGATCGCGCTCTCGACCGTGGCATTGCCGGTCAGCACGATCACCGGCAGGCCGCCGTTCGGCTGCTGCGGCTGGGGCAGGTGCTGGAGCAGGTCGAAGCCGCTGCCGTCCGGCAGGTTCAGGTCGACCAGCACCACGTCGGGGATGGTCCGCGCCAGCGCGGCGCGGGCCTCGGCGAGCGAGGTGGCCGTGTCGACCGTGAAGCCGTCCGCGGCGAGCAGCGCCGTCAGGCCGGACAAGCTGTTGGGATCGTCTTCGACTATGAGGGCGTGTGGCATGGTGTGCGGAATGTTCAAAGGGCCGGCCGTACGTGACGGGCGTGTGCGCCCTATTGTTCGATTAGAGTCGGAATTTTATGTCCCTCGGCGCCGCTAGCGTACGGTATTTGCGGTTGAAAGCAAAAGAGTTACCGAAGATACAAATTGATGCCTTTTCTGTATGACGACGCATCGGCTTTTGTGCATCGCGGCTTTGGCGCAATAATCTGGCTCCGGAAAAGAAAAAGCGCCCCGAAGGGCGCTTTTTCAAGCCGTTTGCGCGAACTTATGCGCGGCTGCGGTATTCGTTGGTGCGCGTGTCGATTTCGATCTTGTCGCCGGTGTTGCAAAAGAGCGGCACTTGCAGCTCGTAGCCGGTGGCGATCTTGGCGTTCTTCAGCACCTTGCCCGACGAGGTATCGCCCTTGACGGCCGGTTCCGTGTACGTGATCTCGCGCACGATGACGGTCGGCAGGTCGACCGAGATGGCCTTCTCGTTGTAGAACACGACTTCGCAAGCCATGCCGTCTTCGAGGTAGTTCAGCGCGTCGCCCATCATTTCCGCTTCGACTTCGTACTGGTTGTAGTCGGCGTCCATGAACACGTACATCGGATCGGCGAAGTACGAGTAGCTCACTTCCTTGCGGTCGAGCACCACCACGTCGAACTTGTCGTCTGCCTTGTAGACCGATTCCTGGCCTGCGTTGGTCAGCAGGTTCTTCAGCTTCATCTTGACGACGGCGGAATTGCGGCCCGACTTGTTGTATTCGGCCTTCGCGACGACCCACGCGTCACTGCCGACCATCACGACGTTGCCTACGCGGAGTTCCTGTGCGGTTTTCATATCAAAACTGTCCTGTGCAAAAAATTTGTCCTGACGTTGCGCAACGGCCGACAACGCAAGCGAGGGCGGTGGGGCCCGGGCTTGACCGATCCGGCCCGGGTAGCGCCGGGTAGCTCGAGGCGCCGGGGCCGGAACGCGCTTGCGTGGTCCGCCGTTGGATAACCGCTTATTTTAACTGAGTTTTTGTGAATTCCGCCAGATTTCCAGCGAGATCGCCGACCGCCGCCAGTTCCTCCGCCCAGGCGCCGGCGCGCGCCTCGAAGGCGGCGCGATGGGCGATGAAATCGGCCCAATCCGGCGTGCCCGCGCCGTTCCAGGCGTGCCAGAAGCGCGCGGCGGCCTCGCGCGCGGGCTCGGGCAGGCCGGCGGCGAGATGGGCGAGCGCGGCGTCGAGCTTGGGCAGGTGCGCGTCGTCGCCCTGTGGATAGATATGCCAGACGAATGGCTTGCGCGCCCATTGCGCGCGCACGAAGGAATCCTCGCCGCGCACGAAGTTCAGGTCGCTGGCCCAGAGCAGGGCGTCGTAGTCGGGCTGGGCGACGAAGGCCAGGCCGTGGGCGCTGAGCCTGCCCGCCGTGGCCCGGCTGCCGGCGCCGAAGCGCGCCAGGCCGAAGAAGGCGGCGATTTCCGGGCAGATCCGGCCCTCCGGCACCAGCAGCACGATCGGCAGTTCGCCGTCGCGCCATTGTTCCAGCAGCGGACCCAAGGCGGGATTCTCGTAGGCGAACAGCGAGATCACGCAGGCCTCGCGCGCCGGCGCCGAAGCGCCGGTGGCGCGCCGCCACCAGGCCTCGCGCGCCTCGGCCGAGGCCTCGAAGGCCTCGCGGCGCGCATCCAGGCCGGCTTCCTTGAGCACGCCGCCGGTGCCGGGGCCGAGCCCGGGGAAGAAGAAGCTCTTCAACAAGGCGTGGCGCGGATGCGGCGAGGGGCGCTGGTGGAAATCGGCGACCCAGTCCTCGGCGCTCAGGTATTCGAGGTTGATCCAGGCCGGCGCGCGTTCGCGGCGCGCCATCGCGGCCACGTACTCGGCCGGCAGTTCGCAGCCGAAGGCCTCGATCACCACGTCGGCGATCGCCAGCGTGTCGCCGGCATGGACGGGCTCGCCCCAGTGTTCGATGGCGATGCCCTCGACATGCTGGCGCCTGGCGGCGGGATCGACCGCCGGCGCCAGGCGCGCGAAGGTATGCAGGTCGTCGACGATCAGGCGCAACTGCCAGCCGTGCTCGCGCGCGAGCTGGGTGGCCAGGCGCCAGCACACGCCGATGTCGCCGAAGTTGTCGACCACGGTGCAGAAGATATCGCAGGCGATCGGCTCGGGAAGGGCGGCAGCGTCAGGGATCGGGGGCATCGAAGAAACCGGGGTGAATGCTCTAAACTGGCGATTCTAAATGACCTGTTCGCGCGCCACGGCGCCCGGATCACGCATGACAGCCCCCGATCAGTCCGACCCGTCCTCCTCGCCCAGCCAGTCCGAATCGCCGCCCGTGCCCGCCCCGGCCGACGTGCCGTTCGAGCCGAAGCCGATCCTCGCGCAATTGCCGCACCTGCCAGGCGTCTATCGCTACTACGACGCCGGCGGCGCGGTGCTCTATGTCGGCAAGGCGCGCAACCTGAAGAAGCGCGTCTCGAGCTACTTCAACAAGACCCAGTTGTCGCCGCGCATCGCGATGATGGTCACGCGCATCCGCAAGATCGAGACCACCGTGACGCGCTCGGAAGCCGAGGCGCTGCTGCTCGAGAACAACCTCATCAAGGCCCTGGCGCCGCGCTACAACATCCTGTTTCGCGACGACAAGTCCTATCCCTACCTGAAGCTGACCGGCCATGCGTTTCCGCGCATGGCCTATTACCGCGGCGCCGTCGATCGCAAGAACCAGTATTTCGGGCCGTTCCCGAGCGCCTGGGCGGTGCGCGAGAGCATCCAGATCCTGCAGCGGGTGTTCCAGTTGCGCACCTGCGAGGATTCGGTGTTCAACAATCGCACGCGGCCCTGCCTGCTGCACCAGATCGGCCGCTGCACGGCGCCCTGCGTCGGCGCGATCGAGGCGGAGGATTACGCGCGCGACGTCTCGAACGCCTCGCGCTTCCTGCTCGGTCGGCAGAACGAAGTGATGAAGGAGCTCGAGCAGAAGATGCACGCCTTCGCGGCCGAGCTGAAGTTCGAGCAGGCCGCGGCGGTGCGCAACCAGATGAGCTCGCTGTCGACCGTGCTGCACCAGCAGGCCATCGAGGTCGGCAGCGAGAGCGACGTCGATATCCTGGCCGTGGTGGCGCATGGCGGGCGCGTCTGCGTGAACCTGGCGATGGTGCGCGGCGGCCGGCATCTCGGCGACAAGGCCTATTTCCCGGCGCATGCCGACAGCGCGATCGCGCTGGCGGCGGGGCGCGACGAGCAGGCGGAAGATGCCGACGAGGAGGCTGCGATCGTCGAGGATCTGGCGGCGGCGGTCGGCACCTTGCCCGGCGATGTCGATGCGCAGGCGGCCGCGCCCGAAGCCGATGCGGCGGGCGCGGCGCCGTCCGTCGAGCTGCCGGCGTCCTTGGCGGCCGGTGACGATGCCGCTGTTCCGGCCGAAGAATTGACCGAGGCAGCCGAAGCAACCGAAGCGGAAGCCGATCCGGCCGGCATCTCGATCGAGACCGAGGTGCTCGAGGCCTTCATCGCCCAGCACTATCTCGGCAACCGCGTGCCGCCCGTGCTGGTGGTCAGCCACGCGCCGGCCAATCGCGAGCTGATCGACCTGCTGGTCGAGCAGGCCGGCCACAAGGTGGCGGTGCTGCGCCAGCCGCAAGGCCAGAAGCGTGCCTGGCTGTCGATGGCCGAGCAGAATGCGCGGCTCGCGCTGGCGCGGCTGTTGTCCGAGCAGGGTTCGCAGCAGGCGCGCACGCGCGCGCTGGCCGAGGTGCTCGGTTTCGAGGCCGAGGACCTGGCCCAGTTGCGCATCGAGTGTTTCGATATCAGCCACACCATGGGCGAGGCGACGCAGGCTTCCTGCGTGGTGTTCCATCACCACAAGATGCAGTCGGGCGAGTATCGCCGCTACAACATCACCGGCATCACGCCCGGCGACGACTACGCGGCGATGCGCCAGGTGCTCACGCGCCGCTACGAGAAGATGGTCGAGCAGGCGGCTCAGACGGCAGCCGCCGATGCGGCCGCCGGCATCGACGGCGACGCGACGCGCGCCAGCGCCGCCGCCGCGCTGCTGCCGAACATCGTGTTGATCGACGGCGGCAAGGGGCAGGTGGAGGTGGCGCGCCAGGTGTTCACCGAACTTGGGCTCGACGTGTCGATGCTGGTGGGCGTGGCCAAGGGCGAGGGGCGCAAGGTCGGCCTGGAGACGCTGGTGTTCGTCGACGGCCGCCCCTCGCTCGAGCTCGGCAAGGAAAGCGCGGCCCTGATGCTGGTCGCGCAGATTCGCGACGAGGCACATCGCTTCGCCATCACCGGCATGCGCGCCAAGCGTGCCAAGACGCGCCAGACCTCGCGGCTGGAGGAGCTCGAAGGGGTCGGCGCGAAGCGGCGCCAGCGCCTGCTGGCGCGCTTCGGCGGCTTGCGCGGCGTGGTGGCCGCGAGCGTGGAGGAACTGGCCAGCGTGGAGGGCATCTCGCACGCGCTGGCCGAGCAGATCTACCGCCAGTTGCACTGAGGCGGCGCGGGGCCTTCGGGCCGCGGATTCCGCTCGGCTTGTGGCAGGCCGGGCGGCGCGGCACAATTGCACATCCTTTACACGTCCAGCCCGTCATGCCGTTCAATTTCCCGATTTTCCTGACTTGGGTGCGAATCGTGCTAATTCCGCTCGTCGTCGGCCTGTTCTACCTGCCGGACGTGATGATGAGCGTCGAGCATCGCAACCTCGCGGCCGCGCTGGTATTCGTGCTGGCCGCGCTGACCGACTGGTTCGACGGTTTCCTGGCGCGCAAGTGGAACCAGACCTCGGCGTTCGGCGCCTTCCTCGACCCGGTGGCGGACAAGCTGATGGTGACGGCCGCGCTGCTGATCCTGGTGCAGCTCGCGCGCATCGACGCGGCGATCGCCCTGGTGATCATCGGTCGCGAGATCGCGATCTCGGCGCTGCGCGAATGGATGGCGCAGATCGGCGCCTCGAAGAGCGTGGCGGTCAATTCGCTCGGCAAGTTCAAGACCGCCTGCCAGATGGTCGCGATCCCGATGTTGCTGTACTATGGCGCGCTGCCGATTGGGGGCGGTATCGCGATCGACACCCGCGTATGGGGGCTCTGGCTCATCTACCTCGCGACGGTGCTGACGATCTGGTCGATGCTGTACTACATGAAGCTGGCCTGGCCGCAGATCCGCGAGCGAGGCGGTGCGATGTGAGATTTTTCAGGTGTCGAGAAAAAGGGTGCGAAAAACGCTTGACACACTGAAACAGCTTCTACATAATCTCATTTCTCCGCTGCACTGAAACGAACGCAGCAGCGAACGAAGCAAAAGCGCGGAGATGCCAGCAAGTAATGTGGCGATGGCAGCAGGAAGCAAAACGCGGGAGTAGCTCAGTTGGTAGAGCGCAACCTTGCCAAGGTTGAGGTCGCGAGTTCGAGACTCGTCTCCCGCTCCAGATTCAAGCAGCGTTTTGTTGAAGCGGTAGTGGTTCGGCAAGGGCTGGATTTTGCAGGACATGCGGGAGTAGCTCAGTTGGTAGAGCGCAACCTTGCCAAGGTTGAGGTCGCGAGTTCGAGACTCGTCTCCCGCTCCAAAACAAGGGGAAGCCAGGCTTCCCTTTTTGTTTGGCGAATTTTCCGGCTTGCCGGGTTTGCCAGATAAAAATCTGCGGTCGTTGCATCGGTATCGCGACGGTCGTCAGTCCGCTTATGGCGCGATAGCAAAGCGGTTATGCAGCGGCCTGCAAAGCCGTGTAGGCCGGTTCGACTCCGGCTCGCGCCTCCAGAAAAAGCCCCGCGTTTGCGGGGCTTTTCGTTTTTCCGGCGCTCATCTCTTATCTGCACGCCAGCGGGAAACGGCTGCATCCTAATAGTCCGTTTGCCTGGACGGCTCGATGGTCGACGAGCCTGCCGGTTTCTCGCGAGAGGGACAATCGGCCACGTCTCCACAACGGGCGCCTGCAACCTTACGTCGCTCGACGCTCCATTCTTCCTCGGTTATTAATCGGATCCTCAGCAACCGAGGGGCCAGCAAGTGAAGCGAAACTATCTCCGGGTGGGCGATTGTTCGACCAGCGGCGGGAGGGTTGTCGACGGCATTCCGTCCATGACTTGCGACGGTGTCGAACTGACCTATGTGGGCGCCGGGGTCAACTGCCCGGCGTGCCGCCAGTCCGGCATCATCGTTGCCGCGGGGCCGCGCTGGGCGGATGACTTGATGGGCCGCCAGGCAGCGCTGGAAGGTGATGAGGTCGCATGCGGATGTGATCCGCGCCCGACGATGGTCGCGTCGCAATGCTCGATGTTTCAATCGTTCGAGTCGAACGAACTGCGCCGCATGGGTTTCACTTCACCGGGCCTTCAACGGGTGCTCGATCCCGAGCTTGCCCAGCCTTCCAGCGGTATCTGCCTCTCCTGCATGCTTGTCGCCGCCAGGTGTGCCGCGTCGATGATCGTGCGGCAGTGATCGACCATGAGCATTCGGATCGTTTTCGAGGCATGGCGGGAGCGCGCGCGTTTGCCGGTACGTCTGTTCGGGCTCGCCGACGGCCTGCTGTATTCCGAAGTGTCAGGCGTATTCCCGAATCGCACCGGGGACTCGACCATGGCCTTGCTCGATGCGACGCCTGATGCATCACCTGCGGATGCCGGCCCGTGGATGTTCGACTGCGAACGGATCGACAGCGATACGCAAGCCGCGTTGGCAAGGCTCGCGCAGAGCGAATATGGCGTCAGCTGGATTGTCAGCGCGTATCAGGTGCGACAGCTTGCATCGGAGCTTCGCCAGCGCCTGGACGCGACCTTGCCGGACGGCAGACACGCCATGCTCCGCTACTACGATGCCCGCGTCATGCGATATCTCGCGCCGGCGCTCGGTTCGAGCGAAGGGACGATGTTCTTCTCCCCGACGTTCGACTGGTTGATCGAGATCGACGGGAAGTTGTCCAGGGCACATCCTCATGCCGCTTGAGCTCACGCCGGCACATCTATCGGCACTGGCTGAAGGCGAAGCCCGCAACTTCGTCGATGGCGTGCGTCGAGACCTGATCAGGGACGATCCCGCCTTGGAGCGGGACATTGATCTCGATAGCCGTCTTCGGCATGCGTATCGAGCAGCCCGGACACTCGGCATTCAAGACAGCGAACATCTCGTCCGGTTTCTGGCGATCGAGGCGTATTCGCGTGATGGCTTTTACGACAAACCTGCAACGCGGGCCTGGCTGTCCAAGCCAGGTCGAAGCGCCGACGAGCGCTTTCACGTCTACGTCCAGGAAATCACCTGGCGATCCAAGCATCCAGATAGTCTGAAAGGAGTCCGGCATGGCGCTTCCATTGATCCCCTTGCTGGCAGTCGCAGCGGTGGAAGCCGGCCCGGTCTTGTCGGCTATTGGCGGCGCCTTGTTGGGCGGCTCGGTGGCGGCAGGCGTGGCTAGTATTGGGGGGAGTACGGCGCGAACGAAGGACGATGCACAAGCCGCGTCAAGGACGATCGTCGACTCTCGGGAATCCTGCAAATCGTGTCCGCCCGCGACGAGCGGCACGAAGGTCCGAAATAATCACGGCGTGAATTGGCCGGCCTATGAATATCAGGCACGAGTGACCGGCTTCGCCTTCGACACGGAAGCCTGCCGCTGGAGCGACGAGTGGACTTGGCAGGGGACCGACTACGATGGTTTCAGGCCGGGGGAGTGCCTGCTGCAGGAGGCGAAGGGGAACTATGATCAATTCCTGGACGGGTCGATTCCCGGCGCAGATGAATTCTTCATGGGTTTCCGCGCGATGATGGACATTGCAACGATCCGCTCGCGCCGTGTGCAAGCGAACCCGCCTACGAGGCTGCGGTACTACTTTCAAGGACGTTTGACTTATCAGAAACTGTCCGCCGGCCTGAGGAAGCTTCATGTTGAATCTGAATACTTTCCTTGAGCGCCCTTCATGAAACTCGAATGCACGATAAAGCGCGGTGGAATTCCGCTGACAGACTTCTTCATGCTCTTGAACAAGGTCGGTGCGATCATCGACGTTATCGCGACCAGTGAGCCGCAGCTGTCGCGATCGTCCTGGCGGATGAAGGGCTATTCGCTCGAAGCGGCGCAAAGCAGGGAGGTCTACGAGGCAGGTGGCGCACCGAGCTCGACAGCAATTGAGACGTTGCGGCGCGAGCGTGCCGATGAATCGATAGCGTCGCTTGCTATATGGGGTGGCCAGGTCAATCAGGAATTCGGTGCGTCGATCGAAGTTCTGGCGTGCGGTGGGGATTTTCCCGACACAGTCACGATCGAGGTTCGGGGGGCGTTTGTCGACGCAAAGAAGGATGCTGTCGTGGCCATCGTGACGAGAGCCGCGCTGGAATTCATGCCAACGGCAATTTCAGCGACGCCGAAAGGTTATGAGGAGCAGCAGGCATTCGACGATCGTCCCGGCGTGGGCTGGATGCTGTACCTCCCCGTCGAGCTGACTGCGCAACAGATTCCGGAGGCACGGGAACTGATTCCGGTCCTCTCGCCCGATGGCGAGCGACGCCTTGGCACGATCATCGTCAGCATCAAGGACGAGCCGTTCTCGATCGACAACGAAGCCCACCTGGTAGCGGCGCACGATATCGAGGTGCGGCTCATTTCCATGGATCTGCTGCCACGCTTCACCGACATTTAACCCAGGCACCTTCTCCGCGCCGCATCACCCCGTCACCACCGCGAACTCCAGCCCCGATTCGAAATCGAGCGTGGTGCTCGAGATGCGCGGATGCGCATCGAGATAGCGCTTGAACGGCTGCACCGCCTCGCCGGCCGTGTACATATTGTCGGCCAGCACGATCGAGCCGGGCCGCAGCAGCGGTTCGACGCGCTGAAACAGGCGCAGATAGAGATCGGCCCAGACGTCGATGAACACGATGTCGAACGGGCCGTCGAGCTGCTCAAGGGTCTCGAACGCATCGCCCTCCCGCAACTCGACATATCGCTCGACCTCGGCCGTCGCGAGATGATCGCGCAGGCGCGCGCACTTCATCGCGTCGCGCTCGGTGGCGATCACGGTGCCGCGCCCGAGCGTGCGCAGCGCATCGGCGAAATACAGCGTCGATACGCCGTAGGAACTGCCGAGCTCGAGGATCCGCATCGGCCGGTGCGAGAGCACCAGATTGCGCAGCAGGCTGCCCAGCTCGGCGGAAATCGCCAGCGACAGACTCGTGCCGCGCGAGCGCTCGCTGTCGTCGTCCCCCGACAAACCGTAATCGCTGAGGAACTGCCCCTTCAGCCGCGGCGCCAGCGCCTCGTACTGGCTGACGAGATCCAGGAACGTGGCGCTGTCGCCGAGAAACTGGGCGCGGGCACGGCCGATCAACTCGGCGCGATTCTGTTCGTGCAGGCGTTGCAGCAGCACATGGCTCGATGTCGTCATCTCCATCCCTCGTATCGAAATAGCACGCCGCCGGGCAGCCGGCGCTCAGCGCGCCCGGGCCAGCTTGATCGCGTGTTCCGGGCAGGCCTCCACGCAGCGTCCGCAGGCGCGGCAGGCATCGGCATTGGGCGTATAGGCCACCTTCATGCCGTGCACACGCAGCTTGAAGCGATTCAGCATGCCGAGCCCGCGATAATCGGCCTCGTCGATGCGCCGGATCTCGAACACGTCCTCGGGGCAGACATCGAGGCAATCGCCCTTGCCCTCGCAGCGGCGCAGGTCGACCACCGGCACGATCACGCCCGGCTCCTGTTTGCAGACGACCTTCAAGGTATCGCGCATGCTCACTCTCCCTCGTTCGCGCGCGGGCTGCGGCGCGCATGCCAGGCCGAGCGGAAGCGCTCGCGTTCCTCGGGGGTCATGGCTTCCCATTTGCGCCAGTGGCGCCGGCGGTGCCAGCCGCCATGGCCGCGAAAGCCGCCGAACAGGATGCGGCTCAGCACCAGCAGGCCAAGCGCATGTGCAAGGTCGATGCTGCGCGCACCGACGAACAGCGCCGGCATCACCCAGTTCCACAACATCATCACGGCCCAGCCGAGCACGACGATCGCCACCAGCGCGAACACGGCCTTGGCAATCCATCTGATTCGACAATTCATCCTTCCACTCCTAGATATCGAGTTCGTCATAGGTGGCCTGCAGCCGCGCGCGCAGATGCAGGACCGCGTAGCGCTTGCGCGCCAGCAAGGTGTTGACGGCCACGCCGCTGTCGGCGGCCATGGCCTTGAAGCTGAGTCCTTCGAGTTCGTGCGCGATGAACACCTCGCGCTGGTTGGCCGGCAATTCGTCGAGCGCTTGCTGCAGGGCCTTGAGCACCACGCCGCGCGCATACAGCGCTTCCGGGCCGGCGTCGTGGGCGGGCAGGGCGAGGTCGAGCCGATAGTCGTCGCCGTCCTCGCCCTGGTCGACGAGCTCGGCCAGCGGCTGTTCCTTCTTCTTGCGGAAGCGGTCGATGATGCGGTTGCGCGCGGCGCGGAACAGCCAGGCGCTGGCCTGCTCGATCGGCGCGGGCAGCCGGTAGGCCTGCACGAAGTCGTGGAAGACATCCTGCAGGATGTCCTCGGCGTCGCTCGGGTCGCGCACCCGGCGCCGGATGAAGTTTCCGAGCTTGGTGCGTTCGCGCGAGATCGTCGCGCTCATGTCGCGGTCTCGGTCGGTCATCGGGTCCGGGTTCGTTGGCGAGTCCATGCGCCTGAAGACGAACGGCGCGGGCGGATATTGTGGCGCGTCAACGAAAAACGGTCGCGTCGATCGAGAGGGGCGGCGTCTGATATGAGGAAATCGCGCCGGGGAAGGGAAGGCGGAAACGAAACAGCCCCGTCGTGGACGGGGCTGTTCGGGGCAGCAGGGAGCCAGGGCCGGCGAACCGGCCCTCGATTCAGCGCGTGGCGCGTCGCGCCCAGGCCAGCTCGACGAATACGCGGCAGAGCGCTTCCATGCCGCGCCGGTCCTCGTCGTCGAAGCGCGCAAGTTCGGGGCTGTCGACGTCCCACACGCCGATCAGCGCGCCGTCGTCCGCCACCAGCGGCACCACGATTTCCGATTGCGAGGCCGAATCGCAGGCGATATGGCCCGGGAATTCGTGCACGTCGCGCACCACCTGGGTCTCGCGCGTCCGGGCGGCCGTGCCGCACACGCCCTTGCCGAGCGGAATCCGCACGCAGGCCGGCTTGCCCTGGAACGGGCCAACCACCAGCTCGGCACCGTCGAACAGGTAGAACCCGGCCCAGTTCAGGCCTTCGAGCGAGTGATAGACGAGCGAGGAGAAATTCGCCGCGTTGGCGACCAGGTCGGTTTCCGATTCGATCAGCGAGCGCGCTTGCGCGACCAGCGTCTCGTAAAGCTCGGATTTGGTGGCGGCCGGGGAAGTGGAGAGTTCGAACATGATCGCTTGCACTGGAATCGGAGAAGCGGCGCGGGCCGCGAGAAGTCCCGGCAGTCTAAAAGAAATCGGCGCGCGGTGCTCGATCCGGCTGTCCGAGCGGTTTCAATGGCCGGAACGGCCATGGCCGGGCGGCGCGAGCCTCAATCGGCCCCTCGCTCGGCGAAGCGCGCCGCGCGAAAATCGAGCAGGGCGCGGACCGCCGGCATCAGCCCCCGGCGGGAGGCATACACGGCATGCACGACCTCGCGGCGCGGCGCCCAGTCGGCCAGCACCACCTGCAATGCGCCGCGCTCGATCGCCTCGCGGACCATCATGGTCGGCAACTGCACCACGCCGACCCCGGCGATCGCGGCCGCGCGCAGCGCGAACATGCCGCGCGTGACCAGGCGCGGCCGATGCGGGATCACCGCCTTGGCGCCCGCCGGGCCGCGCAGGTTCCAGACATGGTCGTCCTGCGGCGCGCCGAGCGCGAGGCTCGGCAGCGCGGCCAGGTCGGCCGGCACGCGCGGCGCCGCGTGGCCGGCCAGCAGCGAGGGGCTCGCGACCAGGCACTGGCCGCGCTCGGCCAGCGGCCGCAGCACCAGCTCGCTGTCCTCGAGCGGCGGCGGCCTGACGCGCAGCGCCACGTCGACGCCTTCGCCGACCACGTCCACGCGCCGGTTGGTTTCCTCCAGGTGGATCTCGACATGCGGGCATTGCGCCATGAAGGCCGCCAGCATCTGGCCGACCTCGGCGTCGAGCAGGGCGATCGGGCAGGTCACGCGCACGATCCCGCGCGGCTCGGCATGCAGCAGCGCGACTGCCTCGTCGGCCGCGTCGGCCTCCACCAGCATCGCGCGGCAATGCGCGTAATAGGTGGCGCCGATCTCGGTCAGCGCGAAGCGGCGCGTCGAGCGCTGGATCAGCCGCATCCCGAGCCGCTCCTCGAGCTCGGCGATGCGCCGGCTCAGGCGCGATTTCGGCAGGTTCAGGGCGCGCCCGGCCGGCGCGAAACCGCCGTGGTCCACCACCTGCACGAAGAAATAAAGGTCGTTCAGATCTCGCATCATCGTTCACCAGATAGAACGCTGAGTGTGATTTTCACACACTACCGCCGTTATCGTTGCGCAACTATGCTACTTCCTATCGCCCCGGACGTTTCGGTTCGGGCAAGCAGATCAGGAGAATCGAGATGAAGCAGATCGTCGGCACCTACAGCGCACCGCGTTCCCACTGGGTCGGGGACGGCTTCCCGGTCCGCTCGCTGTTCAGCTATCACAGCACCGGCTCGCACCTGAGCCCGTTCCTGCTGCTCGACTATGCCGGCCCGGCCCGCTTCGAGCCGACCACGCAGCGGCGCGGGGTGGGCCAGCATCCGCATCGCGGCTTCGAGACCGTGACGATCGTCTACGACGGCGAGGTCGACCATCGCGACTCGACCGGCGCGGGCGGCCATATCGGCCCCGGCGACGTGCAGTGGATGACGGCCGCGGGCGGGATCCTGCACGAGGAATTCCACTCGGATGCGTTCGCGCGGCGCGGCGGCGCGCTGGAGATGGTCCAGCTGTGGGTGAACCTGCCCGCCAAGGACAAGCTCGCCGAGCCGGGCTACCAGACGCTGCGCGATGCCGAGATTCCCTCGGTGCCGCTGCCGGATGGCGCCGGCCGGGTGCGCGTGATCGCGGGCGAGTTCGACGGCCATCGTGGCCCGGCGCGCACCTTCACGCCGATCGACGTGTGGGACGTGCGCCTCGCGGCGGGCGGCCAGGCGCGCTTCGAGATCGCCGAAGGCCGCACGCTGGCCCTGGCGGTGCTGCACGGCACGGTGCTGGTGAACGGCAAGGAGGTGGCGCGCGAGGCGCAGGTCGTGCACCTGGCGCGCGAGGGCAGCGGCGTCGAGATCGAGGCGAACAACGACGCCACCCTGCTGGTGCTGAGCGGCGAGCCGATCGACGAGCCGGTGGTCGGTTATGGCCCGTTCGTGATGAACAGCGAGGACGAGATCCGCCAGGCCGTGGACGACTTCAACAGCGGCCGTTTCGGCGGCATGCCCGCCTGAGCCCGGTTCCGCCGCGCGGCCTGCCCAGGCAGCCGCGCGGCGGGCATAATGTCCGGATTGAGCGCGCCCGCCCGGGCGCGCGTTTGATTCGGGCCCGCCGCATGTCTGTCACGCCTTCCACCGCTTCCGGTTCCGCCTCCGCCGCGTCCTCGCCGGTTTCCCTCGCCGAACTCGACTGGCGCTGGCGCGCCTTCGAGGCGCTGTCCACACACGATCTCTACGCGATCCTGGAAGCGCGCTGCGCCGTGTTCGTGGTCGAGCAGCAATGCGTCTACAAGGACATCGACGATGCCGACCAGGATGCCTGGCATCTCGGCGCGCATCATGCCGATGGCCGGCTCGCCGGATATCTGCGCGTGCTGTTGCCCGATGCCGGCTCGCCCGATATCCGCATCGGCCGCGTGCTGACCACCGCGCCGTTTCGCGGCATCGGCCTGGGCAACGCGCTGCTGGCCCAGGCGCTCGAACGGATCCGCGCCCAGTGGCCGGGTACGCCGATCAGCCTGCATGCGCAGGCGCACCTGCAGAAGTACTACGGTGCCTTCGGCTTCTCGCCGAGCTCCGAGGTCCACGACGACGACGGCATCCCGCACATCTGGATGCGCTCGGCCTAATTCCCCGCAGCTTCCCCCCGCGCGGCCTGGCGCGCCGCGACCTCGGCCGGCGAGGCCGCGCGCCGCGGCCCGGGCCGTGCCCGCTCGCGCAGCCGGCCACGCGCCGACAGCCGCATCCAGTGACGCAACGCGACCAGCGCGCCGATCACGCTCATCATCGAACCGGGAATCCACAGCAGCAGCCCGCCGATCTGCTGGTCGCGCATCGGGCTCAGCCAGGTGAAGGCGCGCCCGCAGATCGAGTAGATCGGATAGAGCTCGTGCGAGGTGAAGAAGATCAGCGCGCCGAGCAGGATCTGCGGCGGGATCGCGGCGATCGCGACCAGGATCCGGCGCCCCGGCGCGAGCCGTGCCGGCGGCGCGGGGCGCGGGTCGAGCACCAGCCACCAGAACAGCAGCCCGTCGATCACCATGCTCCAGTTCATGACGCGATAGAGGCGCCAGTCGAGCATCGCGACGAAGTGGATCGGCGAGAGCAGCCAGAAATAGATCAGCCCGACGAACAGCAGCACCGCCACCACCGGATGGAACAGCACGCGCAGCGTCAGGCGCAGCGGCGCGGCGGCGAGCAGGGGGCGCAGCCAGCGCCGCCGCCAGGCGAACGGGATGCCGGCGCGCAGCGCCGCGCCGGGATAGGACAGCGCGATGAAGAAGGGCCCCAGGTGATGCAGCACCAGGTGCTGGGCGCGATGCATGAAGAACTCGTGCTCGAAGTAGTAGTCGAGCCGGGTATGCAGCGCCACGTAGAGCGCGCCGAGCCCGAACCAGAACGACAGGCGCCGCAGCGGCGTGACGCGCGCCTTGCGGGCGCCGCGCAGGAACAGCACGGCGGCGGCCAGGATCGCGATCACCACGGTCGGCGAGGGTTCCCAGGGATCGAGCCAGTAGAGCGGGTTCATGGTCGGATATCGGCGAATGAAGGGATGCGCGGCGGCGGGCTCAGGCGGGCCCGGCCTCGATCAGCCGGCGCAGGTCGGCGGCGATCGCCTCGGGCCGGTCCTGCTCGGTGGCGAGCAGCCGGGCATGGCCGCCGGCGTCGAACACATAGACGGCCGAACTGTGGGTGACCTCGTAGCCGCCGCTCGCATCGCGCTGCTCCATCTGGTAGGCGACGCGATAGCGCTTGGCCAGCGATTCGATCTCGCCCTGGCTGCCGGTCAGGCCGATCGCGTGCTCGGCATCGAAGGCGCCGACATAGGCGCGCATCAGCGCCGGCGTATCGCGGGCCGGGTCGACCGAGACGAACAGGATGCGCACCCGGCTGGCCTCGGGGCCGAGCCGGGCCAGCACCTGCATCAGCCGCGCCATGGTCTCGGGGCAGACGTCGGGGCAATGCGTGTACCCGAAATAGACCAGCGCGAGGCGCCCGCGGAACGCCGCGGCGTCGATCGGCCGGCCGTCCTCGCCGGTCAGCGAGAAGGCCAGGTCGGGCAGGTGGCCGCTCACGTCGGTCAGCGTGTAGGGGCCGCCATGCGGCGCGCAGCCGGCCAGCGCGAGGACGGCCGCGCCGGCGGCCAGCAGGTTCGCCAGGCGGGCGAGCGGTCTTGGCGGCGCGGTGAGGCGCGGCTGGGGCCAGGCGCGGCGCGCGGCGGCGGGCAAGGGGAAGGAGAACGGGAAGGGCATCGATCGGCTCGTCGGCAGGGCGTTCGATCCGGTGTCGCGGCGGCGGATCCGGCAATCCCGCGGCCGCACCTGAACGCGCCGACTGTAGCGCAATTCCTCATACGAGGGATGTGCACCGCCGCATGCCGGCGATAGCCGCGCGCGGCGGGCTTGCAATCGGCCGACAAAATCATCCCGGCCGCACCGTCCGCCTCCATGCGAACCCTTATCCATGCACGCGCAGCCGGCCGGCGCCTTTTGCGCTCGGCCGCGCGGGCGCGGTAAGATGCGCACATTCTTTCGGCAAGATTGCCGCCAGCCGCCACCCTCATCAGAGAACCGATGCAACCTGTCCCGGCTTCCCTCCCCCTGACCGACACCGCCTTTTTCTTCGACTTCGACGGCACGCTGGTCGATCTCGCGCCCACCCCCGACGGCATCCACGTACCCGATTCGCTGCCCGCCATGCTCAGCGAGCTGCGCACGCTCGCGCGCGGCGCGGTGGCGATCGTCTCGGGGCGCGGCATCGACAGCATCGACAGCTTCCTCGGCCTGGCCGACCTGCCGGTGGCGGGCCTGCACGGCGCGGAGCGGCGCGACGCCAACGGCGACACGATGCGCGTCGGCTTCAACGACGAACGCCTGCTGCGCATCGAGCGCGAACTGGCCGCGGTGGTCGAGCGCAATCCCGGCACCCTGCTCGAGATCAAGGGCGCGGCCGTCGCGCTGCATTTCCGCAATGCGCCCGAACGCGAGGGCGTGGCGCGCGAGGCGGCCGAGCGGCTGGTGGCCGAGTATCCCGATGCCTATGTGCTGCAGCCCGGCAAGATGGTGTTCGAGATCAAGCCCAAGGGCGTCGACAAGGGCCGCGCGATCAGCGCCTTCCTCGGCGAGCCGCCCTTCGCGGGGCGCCGCCCGGTGTTCGCCGGCGACGACCTGACCGACGAGAAGGGCTTCGCGGTGGTCGACGCGGCGGGCGGGCTGTCGATCAAGATCGGCGCCGGCGATACCTCGGCGAAGACGCGCCTCGATTCGGTCGAGGCGATGCGCGCGCAGATCGCGCAATGGATCGCGGCGGGGCGCGCGCAGGCATGAGCCGACTGATCATCGTATCGAATCGGGTCGCGCCGATTTCCGAGGGCGAACCGGCGGCGGGCGGTCTCGCGATCGGCGTCTACGACGCGCTGAAGGAAACCGGCGGCATGTGGTTCGGCTGGAGCGGGGAAGTGGTGGCCTCGGGCGCGCCGCAGATCCGCGTCGAGGAGCGCGGGCCCGTCACCTTCGCCACCATCGGCCTGGCGCGCCGCGACTACGACCAGTATTACCGCGGCTTCTCGAACGCCACGCTGTGGCCGGCCTTCCACTACCGCACCGACCTGATCCAGTACGACCGCCACGAATTCGAGGGTTACGCGCGCGTCAACGTCTGGCTCGCGCAGCAATTGGTGCCGCTGCTGCGCGACGACGACGTGATCTGGGTCCACGACTACCACCTGATCCCGTTCGCGCAGGCCCTGCGCGCGGCCGGCGTGAAGAACCGCATCGGCTTCTTCCTGCACATCCCGTTTCCCGCCGCGCAGGTGCTGGTCAACGTGCCGCCGCATCGCGAGCTGGTCGAGGCGCTGTGTTCCTACGACCTGCTCGGCTTCCAGACCGATCCCGACCTGCGCGCCTTCTGCGACTACATCGACGCCGAGGCGGGCGGCACGGCGCGGCGCGAGGGCGGCGGCCCGGCCACCATCGAGGCCTTCGGTCGCCGGCTGCGCGCGCATGCCTATCCGATCGGCATCTATCCCGACGAGATCGCCTCGCTCGCGCAGGCCGGCGCCAACGGCCGCGCGGTGCGCACCCTCGCCACCTCGCTGCATGGCCGCCAGCTGGTGATGAGCGTCGACCGGCTCGACTATTCGAAGGGCCTGGTCGAGCGCTTCCGGGCCTTCGAGAAGCTGCTCGAACACGAGGCTGCCTACCGCAACCGCGTGTCCTTCCTGCAGATCGCGCCGTCCACGCGCGCCGACCTGCGCGCCTACCAGGACATCCGCCTGCAGCTCGAGGGCGAGTCCGGGCGCATCAACGGCCGCTACGCCGAACTCGACTGGGCGCCGATCCTCTACATCCATCGGCAATACGAGCGTCCGCTGCTGGCCGCGCTGTACCGGCTCGCGCGCGTCGGGTTCGTCACGCCGCTGCGCGACGGCATGAACCTGGTCGCCAAGGAATACGTGTCGGCGCAGGATCCCGAGGATCCGGGCGTGCTGGTGCTGTCGCGCTTCGCCGGCGCCGCGCGCGAGCTGACCGGCGCGCTGATCGTCAATCCGATGGACATCGACGGGATGGCCGAGGCGCTGGCCCGCGCGCTGTCGATGCCGGTGGCCGAGCGGCGCGCGCGCTACGAGGACATGATCGCGCAACTGCGCGAGAACAATGTCTCGGTGTGGCGCGACAACTTCCTGCGCGATCTGCAGCAGGCGGGCGGCGGCACGCACTGAAACATCGGCCCGCGTTGCCGCGAGCCTCGGGCAGACATGAAAAAACCGCCGGTCCAGCCGGCGGTTTTTCTTTGGGGGCGAGGGGCAGGGGCGCTCAGGCCACGCGCTCGTCGCTGCGCGATTCGTCGTCGCCGTCGTCGTCGATCAGGTCGCGGCCGTGCTGCTTGGCGAGCAGGTCGCGATAGAGGCCCGGGCGGTTGCGCAGTTCCTCGGGCGAGCCGTCGTCGATCACCTTGCCGGTGCTCATCGCGATGATCCGGTCGAAGTTGCGCAGCGTCGAGAGCCGGTGCGCGATCGCGATCACGGTGCGGCCCACCATCAACCGGTCGAGCGCGGCCTGGATCGCTTCCTCGGAGGCGCTGTCGAGCGCCGAGGTGGCTTCGTCGAGCAAAAGGATCGGCGCGTCCTTGAGGATCGCGCGCGCGATCGCGATGCGCTGGCGCTGGCCGCCCGAGAGCTTCACGCCGCGGTCGCCGACCACGGTGTCGTAACCGTCCGGCATGGCCTCGATGAACTCGCTGCAGCGCGCGTCGCGCGCCGCGGCCAGCACCTGCTCGCGGCTCGCCTCGGGGCGGCCGTAGGCGATGTTCTCGTAGATCGAGCGGTGCAGCAGCGAGATGTCCTGCGGCACCAGGGCGATCTGCTGGCGCAGGCTGTCCTGGGTGATCGCGGCGATGTCCTGGCCGTCGATCTTGATCGCGCCGTCCTGCACGTCGTAGAAGCGCTGCAGCAGCGCCAGCACGGTCGACTTGCCGGCGCCCGACTTGCCGATCAGGCCGACCCGCTGGCCGGCCTCGATGCGCAGGTCGAAGTGGTCGAGGATCGGGCGGCGATGCGGGTAGGCGAAGGTGACGCGGTCGAATTCGACGCGCCCGCCGCGCGACTTCAGCTCGACGGCATCCGAGCGGTCCGGCATGCCGTGCGGCTCGAGGATGGTCTGCACCGCCTCGGCCAGGCGCGCGATGTGCTGGGTCACGTCCACCAGCGCCACCGCCAGGTCGCGCGTGCCGTGCAGGATGGTGAAGCCGAGCGAGCTGACCAGCACGATGTCGCCCGAGGTGGCCTTGCCCTGGTCCCAGAGCAGCAGCGCCCAGCCCAGCAGGCCGGCCGACAGCATGGCGGTGATCACCGCGTGCAGCAGGCGCAGCTTCTCCAGGTAGAGCAGGCTCTGCTGGCGCGCGTCCATCTCGGCCTTGACGGTCTGGCCGAAGCGCTTCTGCTCGCGCAGCGTCATGCCGAAGGCGCGCACCAGGGCCATGTTGCCGATCACGTCGACCAACTCGCCGTCCACCGCCGCGGCCTTGGTGGCGAACGTGTGGTGGCGCGCCGAGCCGCGCCCGGCCAGCTTGAACAGCACCACGGCCAGGATCGCCGAGGCGGTGAACAGGCCCAGCGCCATCAGCGGGTTGACCACGATGATCATCACGATCGCGCCCACCACCGCGATACACGGCGGCAGCACGTTCCAGGCCATGGTGTTCTCGGACGTGTAGACCGCGTTCGAGGTGGCGGTGATGCGACTGGCGAGCGTGCCCGGCTGTTTCTCCGCGTAGTAGGTGGGCGAGTGGCCGCTCAGGTACTGGAACAGGTCGCGGCGCAGGTCGCCGGTGACCGCCACGAAGGTATGCGCGGCGAACCAGCCGCCGACGCGCCAGAGCAGGTTGTCGGCCGCGATCAGGCCGACCAGCAGCGCGAACGCGCCCCACAGCGGGCCCGGATGATGGCGGCCGCCGGCCAGCACGTCGATCAGGTGCTTGATCGCGTATTGCGAGCCGAGCGCGCAGCCGACCGCGGCCAGCACGCTGGCCAGCACGATCAGGTGGGCGACGGGATGCTTGCGGATATAGCGGAACAGAAACGCAAGGGGACGGCTCGCATAGCTCGAGAGCTTCGCGTTGTGGGCGTTGCGCTGGGCAGGTGTGAGAGCTTCCAAAATGTGTGCGTGTGGTCGAACGGAGGTTGAGCGGGGCGTGGGTGCGTCGCGCGCCGCGATGGTCCGCGATGCGGACGAAAGCCGGCATTGTAAACAAGCCCGACGTTTGTGCCGCACCGGATCGCATCCGATCTGCAGTCCGCGCTGCATTTTGGGATAAAATCCGTCGGCTCGCACTCTTTCCGCGCGGCTTGCGCGGACGTCGGTCAGTCGGCAAAACGAAAGGCGACGCCGACCCTAATGGTGCCGCAGCGCCGCCCGTGATGGTCCTACTCTAATTCCGCCTTGAAAATCCAAGGGTTGCAAAATGTTGCGCCTTTGTAACAAGGTAAATTCTTTGAAATGTTCCGCGCCGGACCCAGCTTTCGGTCCGATAATGCGCCTCGGGCTAACCCTGAGTCATTTTTACAGGGCGGCCCGGCAGCGGTTCCGGATCACGCAGGAATTTTTACGGGATGCTGTCAACGCGGTACGTCGAGATCCGTTGAATGCAAGTGCGCCGTCAGCCGATGGTGCCTCGATGCCGCGAGCCGGTGGTGGGTCTTCCCACTTTTTGAACCATGTCCGGCTCGCCGGACGGCAGGGCTTACGGCCCACTTAGCCTGATTTTTTAGGAGTTTCCCAGATGCGAATCGCTCAAATCGCTCCGTTGCACGAGGCGGTTCCCCCCAAGCTCTACGGCGGCACCGAACGCGTGGTGTCCTACCTGACCGAGGCACTGGTCGAGATGGGCCATGACGTGACGCTGTTCGCGAGCGGCGATTCGCAGACCTCGGCGAAGCTCGAAGCCTTCTGGCCGCAGGCGCTGCGCCTGGATCCGACCATCCGCGACGTGATGGCGCCCCACATGCTGCTGCTGGAAGAAGTGCGCCGCCGCGCCGACGAGTTCGACGTGCTGCACTTCCACATCGACTATTACCCGTTCTCGCTGTTCTCGCGCCAGCCGGTGCCGCATGTCACGACCATGCACGGCCGCCTGGACTTGCCGGAACTGCAGCCGATCTTCAATACCTTCAACACCGTGCCGGTGGTGTCGATCTCGGACAACCAGCGCATCCCGCTGCCGCAGGCGAACTGGCAGCCGACCGTCTACCACGGCCTGCCGGAAAACCTGCTGACGCCGCCGAAGGACGCCAAGCCGAGCTACCTGGCCTTCCTGGGCCGCATCTCGCCGGAAAAGCGCGTCGACACGGCCATCCGCATCGCCGAGCAGGCCGGCCTGCCGATCAAGATCGCGGCCAAGCTGGACAAGGCCGACCGCGCCTATTACGAAGAGAAGATCAAGCCGCTGTTCGCGCTGCCGCACGTCGAGTACATCGGCGAGATCAACGAATCGCAGAAGGCCGAGTTCCTCGGCAACGCGCACGCGCTGCTGTTCCCGATCGACTGGCCGGAGCCCTTCGGCCTGGTGATGATCGAGGCGATGGCCTGCGGCACGCCGGTGATCGCGTTCAAGCGCGGTTCGGTGCCGGAAGTGATCGACAACGGCGTGTCGGGCTTCGTGGTCGAGGACGAGATCTCGGCCGTGGCCGCCGTCAAGCGCCTGCACACGCTGCCGCGCGAAGGGGTTCGCGGTGCGTTCGAATCGCGCTTCTCGTCGAAGGTGATGGCCGCCAACTACATCAAGGTCTACGAAGAGCTGCTGCGCCAGAGCCGTCGCACGGTGCTGCGCGAAGTCAACGCCAACTAAGCGCGCTTTTCTACGCCGGTCTCGACGCCCCGCAGGGTTTGCCCTGCGGGGCGTCGTGTTTTTGGGCGGCCTGCGCACGGCGGCGGCGGGAGCGGGCGCGGGCGCAAGACTCGCCCGGTGCCTGCCTTCGGGCCACGCCGGCGCCGGGCGGGGCACCCCGCCCGCACCGGTGCCGGCGGTGTTGTATCCGCGCCGCGCGCCCCGGCGAAACGCCGTCGTGCCGCGGGGTTTCCGCGTGGGCGGGCAGGTCATGCCCCTATAATGGCCGTGCCGTAAAATCCGGCACCCGCAGGTAGATCGACAGGAGAGTTGTTTTGGCGAGAACGAAAACCACGCGCGCAAGTCCGGCCCCCGGTGCCGGCGTCATCTTCGCGTTGCGCGCGATCGGTCTCGTGCTGCTCGTTCGCTGGCTGCACGCGATGGCGCAGATGGACTGGTCGACGGTCTCGACCATGGCGTCCTCGCCCTGGGCCTGCGTCAACCTGGTATTCCTGTTCCTGCTGCTGACCCTGCCCGGCGCCGTCGCGCGCGCCGAGCGGCCCGCCCATCCGCTGCCGCAATGGCTGCGCCAGGCCTTGCGCCTGTTCGCCCTGCTCGGTTTCCTGTTCGCCGCCTGGTCGGTCGGCGCCTTCATCTGGTTCGCCGGCTGGCGTCGCGGCATGCATGCCGTGGTGGCCAGCAACGGCTGGCTGGTCGCGGCGCCGCTGCTGTATGCGGCGGTGGTCTGGATCTGCCGGCCGCAGCCGCTGTGGCGTACCAATATCGCCGCGCGCCGTTTCGCGATCGGCCGCTACGCGATCTCGATCGACGTGCTGACGCGCACCGTGGTGGTCTGGATGGAGAGCCGCAAGGTCGGCCAGTACGACGCGCGCGAGCTGGCGGTGCGCTGGCCGCGCGGCACGATGTTGCCGCCTGCCGCGGCTTTCGTGCCGGCCCCGGCGGGCGCGGCCGAGCCGTTCGCGCCGGGCATGCCGGCGGGGGCGAGCGATCGTGGTGCGGCGGTCAGTACCGCCGTGCCGGTGGCTGATTCGGCGATGGCAGCCGAGGCGGTGCTTCCGGCCGAGTCGCCGTTGAGCGCGTTGAGCGAGGGCGGGGCGCGGGCGGAATCCGCCGAGCCGCCCGCAACGGCGGCCCAGGCCGCGGTTTCGACTGCGGTGCCGCTGGACGCGTCCTCGGCGATCCAGCCGGAGCCGGGCGCGATCGCGCCGCAAGCCCCTGCCGCGCCCGCGATCGATTCTTCCGCGACGGAGCAGGCGCTGCCGATCGACCAGCCCGCCGGCGTCGACACCTCCGCGCCGGCCGCAACCATCGAGGCCGCCTCGGCGCAGCCCGATCTTCCGATCGATACCGCTTCGACCGACGTTTCCGCCTCGGCCCCAAGCGCCGACACTGCCGCGACGCCGCCCAACTCCCAGGCCGCCTATGGCCGCCCCGGCGTGCCGCTGGCCGGCGATATCCCGCGCGGCCGGCCGTTCTCGCGGCCCAAGGTCGAGCTGCTGTGGAATTCGCCGGCGGCGGTCGGCCACAACCGCAAGAGCGTGATGCGCGCGCCGCTCGCCACCGAAGGCGATCGGGCGGCCGCCCGCGCGCTGGACGCCACGCTCAGGCAGTTCGTCTGAGCGCGTTCGCGCCGGCCCCGAGGAGACGAGCATGATCACCCACTGGCTGCTGGCCGCGATCCATCTCAGCGCATTCGGCCTGGCCCTGGCCGCGATCGCCACGCGCAACCGCGCCTTCAAGCGCATCGCGGCGGCCGACTCGCCGCAGGTCGCCGACCTGCGCGCGCTGTTCCGGGCCGACACGGGCTGGGGGCTGACGGCCCTGGTGCTGATCGTCACGGGCCTGATGCGTGCCTTCGGCGGTTTCGAGAAGGGCAGCGCCTACTATCTGCACGCGCCCCTGTTTCACCTGAAGATGACGGCCCTGGTGATCATCCTGCTGCTGGAGATCCGACCGATGCTGGCGCTGATCCGCTGGCGCGGCGCGGTGGCACGCGGCGGCGTGCCCGACGTTTCGCGCGCCCATGGCTATTCGCGGATCTGCCACGCGCAGGCTGCGTTGATCATCGTCATCGTGTTCGCGGCGGCCGGCATGGCGCGCGGCGTGTTCGCGGGCTGAGCCGCGACGAGGCAGGTCGACGATTCTTTCGACGGGCTTTCCATTCGGGCTGCGCGATGGCGTTGCGCTCGCTTCTGCCACGCCGCGGTTCAAGCCCGCTGATGAGCACGGCACGTTCCCGAGACTGGCTTGTATGGGCCGCTCCAGAAGTGCGATGATTCGACATCCGACCGCGTGCAGCGCGATCCCGCCAGATCCCCGCCGATAAAGGATTGGGGGAAACATCAGTCATCGGATGACTAGCGAGGCAGTATAATGGCCGCGCCAATTCGACCTCATCCGCTCACGATCGGATCATCATTTTAAGGATACAGGCCCCATGTCCGTGCCCGCGCTTCCCGTGCCCCCGCGTCGCCGCGCTCGCAGCCTCGCGCAAGACGTCGTCGACGCACTGACGTCGCAGATCGAGAACGGCACCCTGCGGCCCGGCGACAAGCTGCCGACCGAGACCGAGGTGATGGCCAGCCAGGGCGTGAGCCGCACCGTGGTGCGCGAGGCGATCTCGCGGATGCAGGCCAGCGGCCTGATCGAGACGCGCCATGGCATCGGCAGCTTCGTGCTGGCACCGGAGCGCCGCCGCGCGCTCGGCATCGACCCGGCCACCATCACCACGCTGCGCGACGTGCTCGCCGTGCTCGAGCTGCGCATCAGCCTGGAGAGCGAATGCGCCAGCCTGGCCGCCCAGCGCGCCAACGAGGCCGATCTGGTCGCGCTGCGCCGCGCGCTCGACGCGATCGCGCAGAGCGCCTCGAGCGGGCGCGACACCGCCCAGCTCGATTTCCACTTCCACCTGCAGATCGCGCAAGCCACCGGCAACCGCTATTTCGTCGACATCATGACCCAGCTCGGCACCTCGATCATCCCGCGCGCGCGGGTGAATTCGGCGCGCTTCGCCGGGGACGACCTGGAGCGCTACGTCGGACGTCTGAACCACGAGCACGAGGCGATCTTCGAGGCGATCGCGCGACGCGACCCGGAAGCGGCGCGCGCGGCGATGCGCACCCACCTGACCAACAGCCGCGAGCGCCTGCGCCGCGCGCACGAAGCGGCGGAAGCCGGCCGCGACGGCCACGAATAAGCCGGCTGGCGGCGCCGTGGTTGTCGCGGCGTCGCCCGGAAGCCGCCGCTGACGTGAACCGCGGGCGGCCATTGCCGGCCGCGGTTCCGGCTACGGGTTCTCGCTCAGTGTCCAAAACGTCAGTCATCGTATAAGATCGCGGTTCTGGCCTTCGGCTGCGTTCGCGCCCGCCTTGCCACCGTATCGACACCGACCTTCAGAGAGGATCCCGCCGTGACTTCGCCGACTTCCACGACCGCCAAGCCGTTCCGCCGCCTGCTGCTGACCGGCGCGGCGGGCAATCTCGGTCGCCAACTGCGCGCCGCGCTCGGCGACTGGGCCGACATCGTCCGCGTCAGCGACATCGCCCCGCTCGGCGACGCGGCCCCGCACGAGGAAGCGATGGTGGCGGACCTGGCCGATCGCGCGGCCGTCAACGCGCTGGTGGAGGGCGTCGACGCGATCATCCACCTCGGCGGCATCTCGGTCGACGCGCCCTTCGATGCGCTGATCGAAGCCAACATCCGCGGCGTCTACAACCTCTACGCCGCCGCCCACCAGTTCGGCGTGCGCCGCGTGGTCTACGCCAGCTCGAACCATGTGGTGGGCTTCCACCCCGTCACCGAGGTGGTCGACATCGATTCGCCGATGCGCCCCGACTCGCTCTACGGCGTCACCAAGTGCTTCGGCGAATCGCTGTCGCGCTATTACTACGACCGCTTCGGCCTGGAGACGGTGTGCCTGCGGATCGGCTCCTCGTTCGACGTGCCGAAGAACCCGCGCATGCTGGTGACCTTCCTGAGCTTCCGCGACTTCATCGAGCTGGTGCGCTGCTCGCTGATGACCAACCGCGTCGGCCATGCGATCGTCTACGGCGTGTCGGACAACCGCACCAAGTGGATCGACAACGGCAAGGCGCAATTCCTCGGCTTCCGTCCGCAGGACAGCTCGGCGCCGTTCGAGCACCTGTTCCCCGCCAGCGGCCCGGACCGCAATCTCGACGATCCGGCGCAGCGCTACCAGGGCGGCGCCTTCGTGGTCGGCGAGCCGATGGGCGAGCCGAAGATCACCCGGTAAGGACCGCGGAAAAGCCGCTGCCCCGGCGGCCATCGATGGGCCGGCGGGGCAGCGGGGCGGCGCTCGCGGCGATCGATCGACAGCACGATCGCCGCGGCGGCGCGAGAGACCCGGCAGACGGCGAGCCTCGCATCACGCGACGCTCGCCGTCGCCGTTTACAGCGTGGCGATCGCCGGATCGCTGGTGCTCGCGCGGCCGGTCTCGACGTGGCCGGCGAAGCGGCGCAGGAAACCCGCCGAGGTGCCGTCGCTGACCGTCAGGTCGTACCAGCCGTGGCTGCCGCGCAGGTCCCAGTAGTCGTCGATGCGCTGGCCCGGGAACAGCTCGTAGGTGCGCGTATGGCCGCCATAGCCGTTCGACACGGTCAGGCGCACCGCCGTGCGGCCGCGGTTCGACAGGCGCAGCGTGAGGTTGCCGTTGATCACGTCGTAGCCGTACAGCGCTTCCGGGTTCGGCGTGCGGCCCTCGCCGGCCGAGGTGGTGCCGCGGAACTGGCAGAAGAAGCCGTTCGGGCCATACACCGACAGGTCGTAGAGGCCGAGCGTGGCGGCGGTGCTCCAGCTGTCCGACAAGCGACGATAGGCGTCGACCGTGTAGGCCCAGGGGCCGTCGGTGCGATTGGCGGCCTGCACCTGGAACGCCGCGCCGGCGCGGCCGGTGTTGGCGAACCACAGCTTGAACTTGCCGGTGGTGGAATCGACGCGACCGAACACGAACAGCTCGTAGGGCAGGGCGCGCGCCGGACGCAGCCCCGATTCCTGCTTCGGCACCGCCTGCGTGCTCGGCGGGATCGGCGTGTAGCTCGGGTGCGTGTTGCGATCGGGCGGCGCGTAGCCGCTGGTGTCCGGCAGTTGCGGCAGGCGCGCGTCCGGATCGCGGAAGTCGAAGGCGCTGGTCAGGTTGCCGCACACGGTGCGACGCCACGGCGACACGTTCGAGGCCGGGATGCTGTACTGCTCGCCGAAACGCGCCTCGATGAACTGCAGCAGCGAGGTGTGATCGAAGGTCTGCGAGCACAGCCAGCCGCCCTTGGTCCAGGGCGAGACCACGATCATCGGCACGCGCGGCCCGAGCCCGTAGGCGCCGGCCACATGGGTGGCGTCGCCGGGGAACACCTCGTTGGTGGTCGCCACCGTCGACAGGCCGTTGTCGCGCGATTGCGGCGCGAACGGCGGCGGCACGTGGTCGAAGAAGCCGTCGTTCTCGTCGTAGGTGATGAACAGCGCGGTCTTGCTCCAGACCTCCGGGTTCGAGGTCAGCGTGGCGAGCACCTGCTCGACGTACCAGGCGCCGTAGTTGGCCGGCCAGTTCGGATGTTCGGAATAGGCTTCCGGCGAGCAGATCCACGATACCTGCGGCAGCGTGCCGTTCGCCACGTCGGCCTTCAGCACGTCAAACAGCGTGCCGCCCGCGCTGATGTCGGTGCCGGTGCGGGCCTTGTCGTACAGCGGGTTGCCCGGCTGCGCGTTGCGGTACTGGTTGAAGTAGAGCAGCGAGTTGTCGCCGAAGTTGCCGATGTACGGGTTGTCGCTGGTCCAGCCCCACGAGCCCGCCGCGTTCAGGCCTTCGCCGACGTCCTGGTAGATCTTCCACGACACGCCGGCCTTCTCCAGCACTTCCGGATAGGTGGTCCAGCCGTAGCCCGCTTCCTCGTTGCCGAGCACCGGGCCGCCGCCCTGGCCGTCGTTGCCGACGTAGCCGGTCCACATGTAGTAGCGGTTCGGGTCGGTCGAGCTCGGGATCGAGCAGTGGTAGGCGTCGCAGATCGTGAAGGCATCGGCCAGCGCGTAGTGGAACGGGATGTCGCCGCGCTGCATGTAGGCCATCGAGGTGGTGCCCTTGTTGGGCACCCACTGGTCGTAGCGGCCGTTGTTCCAGGCCGCGTGCATGTCCTGCCAGCCGTGCGGCAGATCCTGGATGAACTGCATGCCGAGGTTCGCGGCGCTCGGGTGGAAGGGCAGCAGCTCGCCCGTGCCGGCCGGCTGGTGGAACACCGACTTGCCGCTGGCCAGCGCCAGCGGGCGCGGATCGCCGAAGCCGCGCACGCCGCGCAGCGTGCCGAAGTAATGGTCGAACGAACGGTTCTCCTGCATCAGGATCACGATGTGTTCGATGTCGCGGATGGTGCCGGTGCGGCGGTTCGCGGGAATCGCGAGTGCGTTGCGAATCACGGGGGGAAATACGCTGAGCGCGGCGGCGCCGGCGGTGCCGGCGGCCAGACGCAGAAAGTCACGGCGATGCTTCGTCGTCATTTGTTTCTTCCTGTGCGGCGGGGAGGGACGGCCGTGCCAGTACGGCCGCTGGGAAAGCTACGATCGCGGCGTGCCCTTGCGCCGCGAATGTGGTGGCGAGAATAGCGAGCAAACGGTGTCATTCGCGTGACTGGCGACAACGTTTGCGATGCTGAAAACAAAATGAAAATCGCCTGAAAGCCGGCTTATTTTCACTTTTTCCCGGAATCTCCGGCAGTCGGGGAAAACCGGTGCAGGCTCGCCGCGAGCCGCTCGCCGGCCAGCTCGATTTCGTAGCGGCCCAGGCTCGGGTCGGGCTGCCCTGGATCGCAGGCGATCACGCCCAGCGCGACCGGCGCGCCGAGCGTGTGGCCGAACGCGGCCGAGCTGAGCGTGCCGACCGGGCGACCGTCGCGCAGGATCCCCTCGCCGCCCCACAGCGTGACGTCGGGGCGGCCGTCGACGCTGAGCGCCACCACGCGCCGCGCGCAGGGCTGTCCCGCCTTGGCCGCGAGCGCGGCGGCGCCCGGGAAGGCGCCGGGTGCGGCGTGCTGGCAGAGCGCGTCCAGGCCCGCCTCGAAGGGATCGAGCCCCGGCGACAGTTCGCGGCCCCAGCTCGCGCGGCCGTTCTCGATGCGCAGCGACTCGAGCGCGTACTCGCCCGCGCAGGCCAGGCCGAAGGCGGCGCCGGCCGCCTGCAGCGTGTCGAACACCAGCAGCGCCGATTCGACCGGCACCAGCAGGTCCCAGCCCGGCTCGCCGACGATCGGGTGATGCAGCGCGCGCACCGTGGCATGGCCCAGGTCGATCTCGCGCATCGTGCCGAGCGGGAAGGCCGCCGCATCGAGCGCGGCCTTCGACACGCTTTGCAGCAGCGCGCGCGAGCGCGGCCCGAGCAGCGAGAACAGCGCGTACTGGCCCGTCACGTCGACGGCGACGCAGTGCAGCCCGGCGGCATCGAGATGCCGCTCCAGCAGGTCGAGGTCGCGCGTGACCTGCGCGACGCCCGTGACGAGCAGGAATTGGTCGTCGGCCAGGCGCGCGACGTCCGGATCCGATTCGTAGCCGCCGCGCGCGTTGAGGATCGCCGCGCGCAGCACGGTGCCGGGCGCCACCGCCAGGTCGGCGGCCGCCAGCGACTGCAGCGCGCGCTCGGCGTCGCGCCCCTTCACCAGCAGCTTGGCCTGCGCGCTGCGATCGAACAGCGCCACGCCCTCGCGCGCGGCGCGATGCTCGGCCGCGCTCCAGTCGTGCCAGTTCTGCCGGCCGAAGCGGTAGTCGATGCGCGGCGCCTGGCCCGGCGGCGCGAACACGTTGGCGATCTCCCAGCCCATGCGGCTGCCGAAGCAGGCGCCGGCCGCTTCCAGCCGCGCATGGATCGGCGAGCGCCGCACGCCGCGCGCGCTGTCGAGCTCGCGGTTCGGCCAGGGCATCGCATAGTGCAGCCCCAGCGTTTCCTTGACGCGGTCGTGCAGCCAGGCGTCGTTGCCGTGCAGGCGCGCGAAGCGGCGGATGTCGACCGACCACAGGTCCATGCCCGGCTCGCCGTCGACGATCCATTCCGCCAGCGCGCGGCCCGCGCCGCCCGCCGAGGCGATCCCCATCGAGTTGAAGCCGGCGCCGACGAAGAAGTTCGCCAGCTCGGGCGCCTCGCCGAGGATGAAGTGATTGTCGGGCGTGAACGATTCGGGCCCGTTGTAGAACTGCCGGACCTCGGCCGTCTCCAGCTCGGGCACGCGATGCAGCGCGTTGCGCATCAGGATCTCGAACTGGTCCCAGTCGTCGGGCAGCAGCTGGAATTCGAAGTCCTCGGGGATGCCGTCCATGCCCCAGGGTTTCGCGTCGGGCTCGAAGCCGCCCATCACCAGGCCGCCCACTTCCTCCTTGAAGTAGATGTAGCCGTCGGGGTCGCGCATCACCGGCAGCTCGGGATGCACGCCGGGAATCCGGCCCGTCACGATGTAGTAGTGCTCGGCCGAATGCAGCGGCACCGTGACCCCGGCCAGCCGGCCCAGGCCCTTGGCCCACTGGCCCGCGCAGTTGACCACGATCTCGGCGGCCAGCGTGCCGCCCTGGCCATCCTTGTCGCGCCAGTTCACGCCGCTCGCGCGGCGGCGCGTGCCGGTGCGCTCGCTCAGCAGCTCGGTGACGCGCACGCCCTCGACGATGCGCACGCCGCGCTGGCGGGCGCCGCGCGCCAGCGACTGCGTGAGGTCGGTCGGATTGGCCTTGCCGTCGCCGGGCAGCCAGACCGCGCCGGCGAGATCGTCGCTGCGCATCGCGGGCCACAGATCGCCGGCCGCGCGCGCGTCGATCAACTCGCATTCCACGCCGTAGGCGCGCGCCGTGGCGGCGCTGCGCTTGAGCTGGGTGAGCCGCTCGGCGGTGCGCGCCACCGACAGCGAGCCGCAGCGCTTCCAGCCGGTGGCCAGCCCCGTCTCGGCCTCCAGCGAGGCATAGAGCTCGGTCGAGTAGCGCACCAGCTGGGTCAGGCTGCGCTGCGTGCGCAACTGGCCGACCAGGCCGGCGGCGTGCCAGGTGGTGCCGCAGGAGAGCTGGCCCTGTTCGAGCAGCACCACGTCGGTGATGCCGGCGCGCGCCAGGTGGTAGGCCGTGGAGCAGCCGATGATCCCGCCGCCGATGATCACGACGCGGGCATGGGAGGGAAGGGCGGAGCGGGAGGCGGTCATCGCGAGCTTGGGTCGATTGCAACAAAACGCATCGTATTGCCTAAAAATGACACATTTGCGACGCAACGGGATCCAACTGCTCAAGCGGGGTGTATCGCGTGGGAATCGAGACGAGAGGGGCGAGGCAGGGTGGACGAGCCGGCGGCGCGGCGAAGGCCGATCAGGCGGTTGATGAAAGCGCGGCCAACGGCCGGCGCCTCACTCGATATCGGTCACCCAGGCGCCGAACCACTCGCTCGGATTGGCGATCTCGTCCTGCGCGGCGACCAGTTCGAGCTCGTAGCGGCGCGCGTCGTAGGTGGCCTTGACGACGGCGTGCACGGCCGCCAGCGTGTGCTCGAAGGCGGCGCGCACCGAGTCGCCGCGCAGCCGCCGCGCCACGAACACCGCGCTGGTCAGGTCGCCCACGCCGACCGGGTGGCGCGGGAAGGCATACAGCGGGCGCTGGCCGATCCAGGCCTCGTGCTCGGTGACGGCCAGCATGTTGAAGCGATCGGCGGGACTGTTGCGATCGTGCAGGTGCTTGACCAGGATCACCTTGGGCCCGCGCCGGATGATCTCGCGGCAGGCGTCGACCGCCTCGCGCACCGTCTCGACGCGGCGCCCGGCCAGCTTCTGCAGCTCGCTGTGATTGGGCGCCATGCCGTCGGCGAGCGCGGGCAGCTCGGTGACGATGAATTCCTCCACGCCGGGTTCGGGCCGGATGCCGCCGGTCTGGCCCATCGCGGGATCGCAGAAATACCAGGCGTTCGGGTTCATCGACTTGACGGTGCGCACGATGTCGACCGCCGCATGCGCCTGCGCCGGCGAGCCGAGGAAGCCCGAGAGGATCGCGTCGCAGCGCTTGAGCGCGCCGATCGCGGCGATGCCGTCCACCAACTGCTCCATCTTGGCCGCGTCGATCGCGCTGCCGGCCCAGTTGCCGTACTGCATGTGATTGGAGAGCTGGACCGTGTTGAGCGGCCAGACGTTGACGCCCAGGCGCTGCATCGGGAACACGGCCGCGCTGTTGCCCGCATGTCCGTAGATCACGTGCGACTGGATGCTGAGGACGTTCTTCATGGTCGGCGGCTCGTCGCGGGTTCGGGGCTGTCATGAACGATACATTAAGTTGCAGCCGCGCGGAAACACGCGGTAATACGGGCGCCGGCGCGCCTCGCGGCAGCCCTGGCTTACTGAACGTAAAATCGCGAACGTCGCGCCGTTCCCTTCCTCTTGCCCGGTATCCCACGATGTTTTCGATCCGCACGATTGTTTCCTCGCGCCTGTCAGCGTGCTTGTCGGCCTGCTCGTCGGCACGCTTCCCGGCCGGCATGCTCGGCGGCGCGGCCCTTGCCGCCGCGCTGCTCGCGCCCGCGTCGGCGAGCCTTGCCGCGGAGTCCGAGGCGCTCGCCTCGGGCGCGGTCACGCTGCCGGCCGCCTCGCCGGCAGCGCTCGCCTCGGCCGCGGCCGGCAACGAGGGGCCGGCCTACGGCCCCGAGCTCGAGGGTTTCGAGTATCCCTACCCGGTCCACCGCTACGCCTTCACCTCGCAGCGCGAGCCGCTGCAGATGGCCTATCTCGACGTCAAGCCCGAGCACGCGAACGGCCGCACGGTGGTGCTGCTGCACGGCAAGAACTTCTGCGCGGCCACCTGGGAAGGGTCGATCGAGGTGCTGAGCCGCGCCGGTTATCGCGTGATCGCGCCGGACCAGATCGGCTTCTGCAAGTCGACCAAGCCCGAGCGCTACCAGTACAGCTTCCAGCAGCTCGCGCACAACACGCATGCGCTGCTCGAATCGCTGGGCGTGAAGGAGGCGACCGTGATCGGCCATTCCACCGGCGGCATGCTCGCCGTGCGTTACGCGCTGATGTATCCGAAGGCGACCCAGCAGCTGGTGCTGGTCGACCCGATCGGCCTGGAGGACTGGAAGGCGCTGGGCGTGCCGCCGCTGACGGTGGACTACTGGTACGCGCGCGAGCTGAAGACCACCGCCGACAGCATTCGCCGCTACGAGCAGAGCACCTACTACGCGGGCGAGTGGTCGCCGAACTACGAGCGCTGGGTGCAGATGCTGGCCGGCATGTACCGCGGCCCGGGCCGCGATATCGTGGCCTGGAATTCGGCCCTGCTCTACGACATGATCCTGAGCCAGCCGGTGGTGTATGAATTCGGCCTGATCCGCGTGCCGACGCTGCTGATGATCGGCGACAAGGACACCACGGCGATCGGCAAGGACGTCGCGCCGCCCGAGGTGCATGCCAGGCTGGGTCGTTATCCCGAGCTCGGCAAGCGCGCGCACGCGGCGATTCCGGGCTCGACGCTGATCGAGTTTCCCGCGCTCGGCCACGCGCCGCAGATGCAGGATCCGGCGGCCTTCCACAAGGCGCTGCTGGGCTGGCTCGCGGCACCGCACACGGCAGCCGCGTCCGCGGGCGGCCAGGCCGCGAAATAAGGGGCGTTCGCCCCGCGCGCGCGGCGCCCGAGCGGCCGTCGCGCGCGAGTTCCCTTCCTTTGGATCAAGCGATCAGGCGCCTTGCGCCGCGATCTCGTCGCGCACCTGCGCGGTGATCTCGTAGGAGCGCACGCGCGCGGCGTGATCGTAGATCTGCGCGGCGACGATCAGCTCGTCGGCGCCGGTCTGCGCGATCAGGCGCTTGAGCCGTTCGCGCACCGTGTCGCGCGAGCCCACCGCCGCGAACGACAGCGCCTGCGCCACGTTGGCGAGTTCGAACTCGCTGCCCTCGAGCACCTCGACGGGCGGCGGCAGCTTGCCCGGCGTGCCGCGCCGCAGGTTCAGGAACTGCTGCTGCAGCGAGGTGAACAGGCGCCGCGCCTCGTCGTCGGTGTCGGCCGCGAACACGTTGATGCCCACCATCGCATGCGGCTTGTCGAGCGTGGCCGACGGCCGGAACTGCGCGCGATAGATCTCCAGCGCCCGCATCAGGTAGTCGGGCGCGAAGTGCGAGGCGAAGGCGAAGGGCAGGCCGAGCATGGCGGCCAGCTGCGCCGAGAAGAGGCTCGAGCCGAGCAGCCAGAGCGGCACGTTCAGCCCCGCGCCCGGCACCGCGCGCACGCGCTGGCCTTCCACCGGCTCGGCGAAATAGCGCTGCAGCTCCACCACGTCGTCGGGAAACGAATCGGCGCTGCCGACCAGGTCGCGTCGCAACGCGCGCGCGGTGGTCTGGTCGGTGCCGGGCGCGCGGCCCAGGCCCAGCTCGATGCGGCCCGGGTAGAGCGAGGCGAGCGTGCCGAACTGCTCGGCGATCACCAGCGGCGCGTGGTTCGGCAGCATGATGCCGCCCGAGCCGACGCGGATCGTGCTGGTGCCGCCGGCGATATGGCCGATCACCACGGCGGTGGCCGCGCTGGCGATGCCGGGCATGTTGTGGTGCTCGGCCAGCCAGTAGCGCTGGTAGCCCCAGCGTTCGACGTGCTGGGCGAGGTCGAGCGAGTTGCGGAACGCCTGGCCGGCATCGGCGCCTTGGGGAATCGGCGCGAGATCGAGAACGGAGAACGGGATCATGGGCGGGTGGCTATCGGAAAGTGGGGCGTCACGGCTGCCGGGCGGCGCGGGCGCGGCCTGCTGGCGATGCGCCTGCCTTGCTGCGCGGCGGGATCATGACGTCGGGTGCCGCCGATTGTGCCAAAGCCCTGTCGAGCCCGCTGACGGCGCGCCGATAACCCTGTCGGGCGCAGGGTGAGCCTGCCGGCGGCAGCGCCGTGACGCTCGGCGCCGAAGGTTCCGCAAGTGCGACAGAACAGCACATCAATTGCACGATATGTGACCGTCATATTTCTTCGATAACGTGAGCGGAATCAGCGGTAATACGCCGAAATATTTGTCGAAATCCATTTGAATCGACAGATTTTTAGTGGAAATGCTACATGAGTCTGACAAGGAGGCTGGCAATCGACATGCGAATCGCTTACGTTATCGCCCCCGTTATTGCGTCGAAAAGTCGATCATCTGTGTCGATATGTGCAGTTTCTGCCATGTCGTGAGTGGCTCCGGGCAGGGTTTCGGAGTTCGCTGATACACTCGGCCCCGATATTCAAGACACGCCGCGGGATTCATGAAAAGCGATGGCCGGATCAAGCGGCAATCGCCGAATCGGCGGCGTTCACGATCGATACCACCATCGCCTGGGGCCTCGGCCCGGGCGCCAGGAGTCGGGACCGTGTCAGTCGCAGTCGTCGTTACCGCATCGCGTTTCTTCCTGCTCCGAGGCGGCCGTGCCGCCGCCGGGAGCGCATCATGACCGGCCTGTTCAACGTGGTGGATTGGCTGCTGGTCGCGCTGACCTGCGCGGCCTGCGCCTATGCCTGGTTCGCGGCGCTGGCGCCCGCGCCGCGCATGCCCTCGTCGGCGGCACGCGAGGGCTGGCGCGCCCCGGTCAGCGTGCTCAAGCCGCTCTACGGCGCCGAGCCGCGTCTCTACGAGAACCTCGCCACCTTCTGTTCGCAGCGCCATCCGCGCTACCAGATCGTCTGCGGCGTGGCTTCGCCCACCGATCCGGCGATCGCCGTGGTGCGTCGCGTGCAGGCCAATTTCCCCGGCTGCGATCTCGAACTGGTGATCGATTCGCGCGTGCACGGCAAGAACCTCAAGGTCAGCAACCTGATCAACATCGCCGGGCGCGCGCGCTACGACCGCCTGGTGATCGCCGACAGCGACATCGCCGTCGGCCCCGACTATCTCGAACGCGTGAGCGCGCCGCTGGCCGACCCGTCGATCGGCGTGGTCACCTGCCTCTATCACGCACGCGATGTCGGCGGTTTCTGGGCGCGCATCGGCGCGCAGTTCGTCGACGCCTGGTTCGCGCCCTCGGTGCGCATCGCGCACCTGGGCGGTTCGTCCGATTTCGGCTTCGGCGCAACGCTGGCGCTCACCCGCGACACGCTCGATCGGATCGGCGGCCTCGCCGCGCTCAAGGACGAGCTGGCCGACGACTACTGGCTGGCCGCCCTGCCGCGCCGCGTGGGGCGTCGCACCGTGCTGTCCGAGGTGAGCGTGAGGACCGACGTGATCGAGGCCAGCTTCGCCGCGCTGTGGGCGCGCGAGACGCGCTGGCTGCGCACCATCCGTTCGCTGAAGGGCGGCGGCTTCGCCAGCCTGCTGATCACCTTCACGGCACCCTGGCTGCTGGTGGGCGCGCACCTGGCGGTGCGCCTGGAAGCCACGCTGCCCGGCCTGATCGCCGCCTGCGCGGCGAGCGCCGGCGTGTTGGCGCGGCTGGTGCTGCATGCGCGCGGCTCGCCGAGCCGGCTGGTGTTCTGGCGCGACCTGCCGCTGGTGCCGGTGCGCGACGCGCTGCTGTTCTGCGTCTGGATCGCGGCCGCGTTCGGCACCCACGTGATCTGGCGCGGCGCGCGCATCGCGGTGGCCGGCGGCGCGCGCGCGAGCCTCGGCGAGGGCGGCGAAGGACGATGAGAACGGCGCGGCGCGCGCCCGGCGCGACGCGTTTCGACGGAACTGGACTGAACGGGCGCGCGGCCCGCCGCGCGGATTGACGAACCTGATCGTATCGAGACGAATCATGCAAGCAAACGCAACCCCACTGAAGACGCTGTTCCTGCAGGCACCGTCCTATGACGGCTTCGACGGCGGCGCCGGCTCGCGCTACCAGGCCAAGCGCGAGATCCGCTCGTTCTGGTATCCCACCTGGCTGGCCCAGCCCGCCGCCCTGGTGCCCGGCAGCCGCGTGCTCG